>NZ_CAMHFP010000004.1 GCF_946184425.1 uncultured Methanobrevibacter sp.
GATATGGATCAAAGATTACTTGTTCCAATGATTAGGGATGAAAACGGAGAACTCACTGAAGTGGACTGGGATACTGCTTTAGATAAAGCTGCTGAATATATTGCAAACTCTATCAGACCTGTATTTTACGGATGGTCTGAAACTTCTACTGAATGTATGAAAGAAGGAGTAGCATTAGGAGAATACATCGGTGCAGTATTGGATAACCAAGCTACTATCTGTCACGGTCCTTCTCTCCAAGCTGTACAAAACGCTGGATACCCTATCCAAACTTTAGGGGAAGTTCAAAACAGAGCTGACATGATTGTTTACTCTGGAAGTAACGCAATGAACTCTCACCCAAGACACATGGCAAGATATGCTGTATTCTGCCGTGGATACTTCAGACAAAGAGGAAGATTCGACAGAACTGTTGTTACTATGGATCCAAAATTCTCTGATACTGCTAAATGTTCAGACAAATGGATTGGTTTTGAACAAAACGGAGACTACGGTTTCTACAACGCTATTAGAGCAGTTTTAAGAGGAAAAGAATTATACCAAGATGTAATTTCTGGAATTCCTAAAGAAGATATTTACGAATTAGCAGAAGAAATGAAAAATGCTGAATTCGGTGTTCTCTTCTTCGGTTTAGGTTTAACCCATACTTTATCAAAACAAAGAAACATTGATATCGCTATTAAAATGGTTCAGGACTTAAACAAATACAGTAAATGGGGTCTTACTCCAATGAGAGGTCACTTTAACGTAAACGGATTCAACATTTTCATGGCATTCGAATGTGGATTTGCTTTCGGTGTTGACTACTGTAGAGGTTACCCAAGATATATGTTAGGAGAAACCAACACTATCGATTTATTAACCAGAAAAGAACCAGATTGTTTCATGGTTATTGCAGCTGACCCAGGTGCTCACTTCCCTAATGGAGCTAACCAACACTTAGCTGATATTCCTGTTATTCAAATCGATATTCACTGGGGTCCATCAACTGAACTCGCTGATGTAGTATTGCCAGGTTCATTCATTGCAGTTGAATGTGCTGGTACCAGTTATCGTATGGATGGAGTTCCTATTTACATGAAAAAAGCTATCGACAAACCAGAAACCTGTCGTGATGACGAATGGATTGTCCGTGAATTGAAAGAAAGAGTAATGAAACTCAGAGAAGAGCCAAACGTAGCTCCAAAATATGTGCCAAATCCAAACGCACTATAAAGGTGATATAATGGAATATATTCTTAAAAATGGTATAGTCTACGACCCAGCTAATGAAGTTAATGGGGAAAAGATGGACGTCATGTTCAAAGACGGTATTATTGTAGACAGTGTTTCTGCAGATGCTAAAGTCTTAGACGTTACCGATAAAATAGTCATGCCAGCAGGTGTTGACCCTCACGCACACGTTGCAGGTCCTAAATTAGTAGTAGGAAGATTATACAGGCCTGAAGACTCCAGAAGAGGTGTTACTCAAAAAACCAAAGTATTAAGATCAGAATCTGGTTTCTCCATTCCAAGTTGTCCTGCAACCGGTTACAGATACTCAAGATTAGGTTACGGTACTGTTGTAGAAGCAGCTATGCCTCCTCTTGAAGCAAAACACACTCACGAAGAAATTGCAACTATTCCTCAATTAGACATTCCAGCTTTACCATTATTCGGTAACAACTGGTTTGTAATGGAATATGCAAAAGATAATAATATTGAAGACATTGCAGCATTTGTATCTGCATGGTTAAAAATATCAAAAGGTTACGGTATCAAAATCGTAAACCCATGTGGAAGTGAAGCATGGGGATGGGGTATGAACGTACATGGTGTAAACGACAAAGCACCATACTTTGATGTAACTTCAAAAGAAGTTATCGTTGCACTCGCAAAAGCTAACGAAATGTTAAACTTACCTCACTCTATCCACATTCACCCTAATGACTTAGGACACCCTGGTAACGTACCTACAACTATCGAAACCATGGATGCTGTTAAAGGAATTAAAAAAGGTAAAGGCGCAGCTGAAGTTAGGGACCAAGTTATGCACTTAACTCACTTACAATTCCACTCCTACTTAGGTAACAGCTGGAAAGATGTAACATCTGGTGCTGAAGAAGTCGCTAAACATTTCAACAAAGCTGACAATTTAACTTGTGATATTGGTCAAGTAACTTTCGACGAAACCACTACTATGACTGCAGACGCTCCTATGGAATACGACTTATTCAAATTATCCGGTCTTAAATGGACCAACAAGGATATTGAATGTGAAACTGCAGCAGGTATCATCCCATGTATCTACTCCAAAAAAAGTCCAGTTAGCACATTACAATGGGCTATCGGTCTTGAATTATTCTTGTTAATTGAAGATCCATGGAGAGTATGTTTAACAACTGACCACCCTAACGCAGGTCCTTTCACCAGATATCCAAGAATCATCTCTTGGTTAATGAGTAATGAGAAAAGGCAAGACATGTGTGACAATGAAGTTCACAAATGGGTACACAAAAGAACTCTTCTCCCAACTCTTGAAAGAGAATACGATTTCTACGATATTGCAACTATTACAAGAGCTGCTCCAGCTAAAATCTACGGATTCACCGACAGAGGTGCACTTACTCCTGGATACAGAGCAGACATTGCAGTATATGACATAAATCCTAATGATATTGACCCATCCAAACAAGCTGCTGACATCGAAAAAGGTTTCAACGTAGCTCAATACACAATTAAAGATGGTCAAATCTTAGTAAAAGACAAAGAAATTGTAAAAGTTAAAGAAAGTCAAAACATTTGGGTTAACGTAAAAGGATGGGAACAAAACGAGCAAAAAGTCATCGACAACATCATGCCGTTCTTCACCCAATACTACTCAGTCAAATGGGAAAACTATCCAGTACACGACCACTACGTATCCAACCCAATTAGAGTAGACGTTGACGGTAAATAGGGGTGTTTAATTTGAAAACAATTACATTTGATCAAATCAAAACTTCATCAATCGCTTTAGAATTTGATGAATTAATTCCTGATGAAATTTACTCATGGACCGAAGCAGATTTCGCTAAATATCAAGTTCCTATTGGAAATTCCAGATTCCCAATCACTGACTTCTTCGACATTACTGTAGAAGGAGAAGCTAACGGACCTGAAGAAGTCGAAATGATTTTAAACGGAGACTTAAACAGAGTAAAATACATCGGTTGTAAAATGAGCGCTGGAAACATTGTCTGTAACAGTAGTGTAGATTTACACGTAGGTGCAGAAATGTCCGGTGGATCTATTCTCGTTAAAGGTGATGCAGCTGCTCACGCTGGAAGAGAAATGTCTGGTGGATACCTTGAAATCGAAGGAAACACCAAAGAATTCACTGGTGCTTCTTACATTGGTGAATGGAGAGGTATGACCGGAGGACAAATCGTTGTTGGCGGTAACGCTGGAAAACAATGTGGTGAATGTTTAACCGGTGGTAAAATCCACGTTAAAGGTAACTGTGATATCTTAGCTGGTATTCACATGACCAAAGGTATCATTGAAATTGACGGTGACGTAAACCGTTGGCCTGGTGGACAAATGAAAAACGGTAACATTATCATCCACGGATTCCTTGGAAGATTACTCGAAGGATTTGTTCTCGATGGTATTGTTGTGGATCCTGAAGTTGAAGGTACCACTTTCGAAGGTAAATACATTAAATATACTGGAGATATTGGTCTTAACGGAAAAGGTAATTTATACTTAGATGCTGAAGCAAATAAAGAAAAATTATCTTCTTACGGAGAACTCGACGACGAATATACTTCAATTAGAGAATACAGGAATTTATAATTCCTTTCTCTTTTCTTTTTTTTAAATAATTTTTTAGGCTGATAATATGGTGAAAGAAGTAGAAATGACCTTTGATGAAGTTGTAGAATACGTTAGAAACAATGTGTATGTTGGAGATGTTTTTGAAGTTTCATATAATCGTATTTTTGCTCCTGGTGAAGTATTAGGTCTTACTGAAGAAGATGAAGTAACTGGAGAAGGTCTCAGGGTAGGTTTACAGTTAACTGGTGAAATTTTAAATCAGTCAGTTGAAGTTGACTTGCATGAAATTGCTGATGATTTATTAGAAATTCGTCATATTCACGACGATGAAGAATTAATTATTGAAATTCTTTAAATCCTCTTTTTTTATTATTCCTTTTTTTAGTTTCATTTTTCATTGAAAAATTATTTTGTTCGTAAATATACAAACATTTATATATTAAATTAAAATAAGTAATCTTATTGAGGAGTTGATTGACATGAAAGAATTAGATTTAACAACCCAGGAAGCAGTATCATACTTAAAAGAAAATGTTAAAATTCATGATTTGTTGGAAATTTCCTATAATAGGATTTATGCGTCTGGTGAAGTTTTAAATGTTGATTTTTCAGAATATTTTGGAAAACCTGGATTTAAATTATTGGTTTCCCTTGATGAAAGTGAATTGGGTGCTACAATTGAAATTGATGTTTATGAGGTAGAAGAGGATATTATTGAATTTGTTCACAAACCTAAAGAAGGGGAAGCTGTGGATGTGTCTGTAATTTAATTACAGTCTGTCCATGCTTTCAAATGGTATTAATTTTTCTATAGCTTTTACTTCAATATTTATTCCGTTTTCTTTAATTGATCCTATTGAATTAAGACCGCCTCCAGCAATAACGCCGAAATTATAGTTATCAACTTTGGAATTGTAAATTAATTCTCTTGGTTTGCCTATTTTATAAATTGAAAACCCGATGTTGTTCAATCTTTCCAGCAGATGGACTGCATAGTCTCTTGCAATGTATGGAATTTCTTTTACGCTTGCCAATATTTTATTGGGATTATTGGTCTTGCTGATGGAAGTCATATTTTTTGATAAAAATATTTTATGGGGGTCTACTGTTGTTCCATTGTATGAAATTAACTCGATAAATAATGGAGGTTCTGTCAGCTCAAGCAGTCCGCTGTATTTTGGAGTGCTCATAATACCATGATTTATCAGTAATCCGTCAATACTTAAACTACAAATTGTAGCTATTCCTATTTTTTCATCATCGGTTGGATGGCTGAGCAGTTTATAGTATGGGTTGATGTATTTCGGATTGTTGTTGTAAGTTTCTTCCATTATATTCAATGATTTGTCAATTTCATCTTTATTTATGTATGAAACATTAGCTATTATGTCTCCTTTTCTTTTTTCAACATCGAAATTAACTTGTTGAATTAAATTCCATGATTTAGATAATACAAATGGTATTTTTGGTTGTTTTGATTCATTTGCAGGTTTCAAACTATGGTGGATTTTTGTTGTAATTGGGGATAATGTATTGAAATCTTTTATTTCTTCAGCTATTTTAATATCAATTTCTTCCCCTATTTCTTTTAATGCGCAGAATGGTGTTATTCCACCTATGATACTTATTCCTATCATTCCATCAGGAACAGGAACTCCCAGAATATCTTTTCCTTCTTTGGAAATTGCCAATACTCCTCCGATTCCAATTTTATTTAATTTATTGATAATATCTATTGTTTTTTGACGGCTGACTCCTGGAATCAATCTGAAATTTGCGGGAATAACTCCGCTTCCTTTGGTAATCACGTCCAAAACAGATGTTAAATTTGAGTTTGTAAATGAATCCAATGGTGTTATTGATGTTTTCTTGTATGATATCAGATTTGTGAATTTTGTAGGTCTTGAATTTTCAATTTCCAATAGTCCTCCGTATTGAAGTTGTGACGGTATTCCCTCATTCAATAGTATTCCGTCAATTGTTGTTCCGCATATTGTTGTCACTTCAATTTCTTCTGTGTTAGGGACTCTATTTAAATTAACATAAGGGCTAACAGAAAGACCACTTTCGAAAAATTCTTGGAGTATATTGATTGATTCTTTATTATAAACAGTTGATGTATTTACAACAACATTTCCCTTTTGTTCCATATAGTTGAAATCAGTCAAGTACATCATTTCTTCAAATTTTGAATGGATGAAATCAACCTGATCATATATAAGTCCTTTTTCTAATTTTTCACGGCCGAGGTCTGTAATCACTCTTCCAGAATATCCTTTCCTTTCAGTATATCCCTTTTCATCCAAAATTTGCATATGATATCTTACTGCACGTTCCCCTAAATTAAATCCTTTGTTCTTCAGTTCATCAGCAATGAATTTGGAACCTATGGGTTTTTCTTGCGCACTCAATATTCTTAAAATTTCAATCATTCGGTGTTCTGATTCTGACATTAAAAAAGCTCCCTTTTTTAAATTTAATCATAATTAACTCATTAGTTATCATTAAATTTAAAAAATAAAAAATAATATTTAGATTAGATATCTAAATATTTCCTTTGTTCATATCCGAATACTTGCACACGGTATTCATCCCATTCTTTGTATTTAAGTTCTAGGAATTTTTCGCTCACATGTTTTCCTAATGCGTTCAATATGAGAGGGTCCTCTTCAAGTGAGTGGTAAGCTTCCCATAAACTTGTAGGTAAAACTTTAATGCCTCTTGCTTCTCTTTCTTCTTCATTTAATTCGTAAATGTTGATTTCAGTAGGTTCACCAGGATCAATTTTATTTACAATACCATCTACACCTGCTTCCAACATTACTGCGAATGCAAGATAGGGGTTACATGCTGGATCCGGCGCCCTATATTCAATACGGGTTGCTTTTCCACGTGCAGCAGGAATTCTGATTAATGTGGATCTGTTTTTAAAACCATATGCTCGGTATACTGGAGCTTCATAACCTGGCACTAAACGTTTGTATGAGTTTACAATTGGGTTGGTAATTGCGGTTATTGCTGGAGCATGTTTTAACAGTCCTCCCATAAAGTGCATTGCATCTTTTGAAAGACCAGTTTCAGAATCAGGGTCTGAAAATAAGTTTTTGTCTCCTTTGAAGACAGACTGGTGACAATGCATACCACTTCCGCTTACTCCGAAGAATGGTTTTGGCATGAATGTTACTCTGTAATCCATTTGGTCGAAAGTAGCCATGTTGTCTACAATAGCTTTAATAGCTTGTTTGAATGTAATTACTGCATCTGCAGTTTTTAATGCATCTTTAAATTTAAATGCGATTTCGTTTTGACCTGGTGCCACTTCGTGGTGAGAAGCCTCTACTTCGAAGTCAAGTTCTTCCAGGTTCAAGGTCAGTTCTCTTCTGAAATCAGGACCTTTGTCGAGAGGTTCAACATCAAAGTATCCAGCTTCATCGTATGGCATTGGATATCCGTTTTCATCAATGTCTACAATAAAAAATTCTGGTTCAGGTCCTATATTATATTGCAAACCTCTTTTAGCCAAATTGGCCAATGATCTTTTAAGGACACTTCTTGGGTCGCCTGCAAATGGTTCTCCTTCTGTAGTCCAAACATCACAGATGAATCTGCAGGTTGCAGATTCTTCAGGTCTCCAGGATAATCTTGAATATGTGTTGATGTCAGGTTTTAAAATTAAATCACTGTCATTAATTCCAACGAATCCTGCAATAGATGATCCGTCAAATAACATTCCTTCGTTGAATAGTTCACTCATGTCATCTCCATTAAATGGAATAACAATGTTTTTTACAGTTCCATTAATGTCAACAAATTGTAAACGAATAAATTTAATATTGTCCTCTTTCATCTGTTCGATTACACTTTGCATTTTTTCTTCGTTAATATCGCTCATAGAATCAATCCAAATGTAGTAATATTGAATTAAAAATAGTCGGAAAATACTTTCCTACTTGCTCTTATATCTTCTTTTTATGTTATATAAAAGTTTTGAAAGAGCAATCAATTGCTTAAATATGTTTAAATTTAATTTATTTTAGTTTAAATTATTTTATTAATTTTAATTTTTATTATAATTTTGTTTAAAATATTATAAAAAAAGAAAATAATTTTGGTGTAATGTTTAGATTTCATCAATTGAAAATGAAGCGAAGTCGAGCAAATCAAATGTTAAAATTTTAGGTGCAACGGTTACCTTTCCGATTCTGGTTGCTATTTTGTAGGCTTCCATTGCCTGAAGGCACCCGATTAAGTTGGGAGTAGGTCCGATGGCAGGGGGAACGCCTGATGTGAGTTTATCCAATTCTTCCACAACTTCAGTTTCCAGCTCTTTTCCAAGTGAAGGCAAATTAAACATTTCCTCATAATTTTTGGTATTTGATAAAAATACGGTAACCTGTCCTAGCGTTCCATGTATTGCTCCATGAATAAATGGAATTTTATATTCATTGGCTTTTCTAGACACGATTATTCTTGTAAGGATATTGTCCAAAGCATCGATTACCATATCTGAGTCGTTAAGGATTTTATCTATGTTGTTTTCGTCTACATGTTCGCTGAAGGATGTCACTTTAACGTATGGATTGATTGATTCAACTTTCTTTTTTGCAGTTTCACTTTTTGATAATCCGATGTTGTCAAATGTTGCAAAATTTTGTCTGTTCAGGTTTGTGTAGTCAAATGAATCCTCATCCACTAAAACAAGTTCTCCAACACCCATTCTTGCAAGCATTTCAATGGCCTGGCCGCCAATTCCTCCACAGCCTATAACTGAAATTTTGGTGTTTTTAAAGCGTTCCTGTTCTTCTTTTGTAACCAGATCCATTTGTCGTGTAGCTATTTGCCAGTATTTGTTTTCCATTTTTCCACCTAGAAATGGTCAAAGTCACTGCCGAAGTATTCATAAACCTTTTGAAGTTCTTCGGGAATATTTATCATTTGAGTGCAGAAAGGAATGCATTCCATACATTCGACACAGCTGTCTGCCCGTGAATCATCATCTATCAAACTGAAATATTGCATTGCACTGGCTTTAGGGTCTTGCATCATGTGTGCTATGTTGTATTCTGTCAGACAGTTTATAATGTCTACGCCATGAGGGCAGGGCATGCAGTATCCGCATCTGGTGCAGTTGTTTCCAAGAAATGTTTTGTAGGTTCTTGAAACTTCCCTAATAAGTTCCTGGTCGTTTTCAGAAATTATGTCTTCAGTTGAAGCTATTCTGATATTGTCTTTCACCTGTTCTAAAGTGGTCATACCGCTAAAAACGCAATCCACATCATCCCTGTTCCACAGGTATTGTAAAGCCCATTCAACAGGTGTTCTTTTAACTTCAGCACTATCCCATAACTCCTGAATTTCAGTTGGAATATTTTGAACTAGTCTTCCTCCCCGTAGAGGTTCCATTATCATGCTTCCGACATTGGTCTGCTTAAGATAGTCAAGTCCCATGACTCCTGATTGGTAGTACTCATCCAGATAGTTCATTTGGGTCATGACAACTTCCCATTTAGGATATTCATCCAGAATTTCAATCAGATAGTCCACTTCAATGTGTGATGAAAATCCGACATGCTTCACTTTCCCATTGGAAAGGCATTCATCTAAGAAATCCAGCACATCCAAATTATATACTTTTTCCCAATCCGGAACGGTAAGGGAGTGAAGTAGATAAATGTCTATATAATCGGTTTGCAGTTTTTTAAGCTGATCATCAAGGTAATAATCAAAATCATCCTTTTCTTCTATTGCCCATGAGGGAGATTTAGTTGAGAGTATGATGTCTTCTCGGTAACTGTTTTCTTTTAGGAATTCTCCAAGAAATCTTTCGCTGTTGCCGCTACCTTCTAGAGTTTTACTGTGATAGGGATAAGCAGTATCAATAATGTTTATTCCATTTTCAATTCCATAGGTTAGCATTTCGGTTGCTTCATTTTTGATGATTTCATCATTGGAGTTTTTTGTTGGAAGTCTCATAGTTCCAAAACCGAGTCTTGAGACTTCTAAATTAGTTTTTCCAAGTTTATTATATAACATTTTCAAATCCTCAATAACTTAACAATGATATTTTAATTGAACGAGATATAAAATAGTTATGATTTGAAAAATTATTTTTTAAAAAAAGTAGTTAAGATGGAATTCCTGGGATTTAGGATGCCGGGGGCGGGATTCGAACCCGCGATCTCACGGTATCCCAGGAATAAGTCAGAGCACTGCTTTATTACCCTATGAGCCGTGCGCTCTAACCAGCTGAGCCACCCCGGCATCTAACAAATATATATATTTTTATCATTACATTTAAACTTTTTGTTTTTTGGGCATTTTTTGGAAAATTTCAATAAAAACCATTATATTTAATAAGGCGTAATAAAATATACCTTATTATAATTAATTTTTTTATCGTGATTATTATGAGTAAAGTTAAAGATATGTCACTTGCACCTGAGGGTGTTCGTAAGATTGAGTGGGTTCAAAAACACATGCCTGTTTTGGAATCTATTAAAGCTGAATATGAAGAGACTCAACCTTTCAAAGGTATTACTATTGGTTCATGTTTACATTTGGAACCTAAAACCATCAATTTAGGTTTAACTTTGATGGCTGGTGGGGCTGAAGTAGCAATGACTGGTTGTAACCCATTATCCACCCATGATGATGCAGTTGCAGGAGCAGCTGATCTTGGATTAAATGTTTACGGTTGGAGAGAACAGGATGATGAAGAATACTACCAGACAATCAACATGGTATTGGATCACAAACCTGATATAATCATTGATGACGGTGCTGACATGATTATGGTGCTCCACAACGAAAGAACTGATGTTTTAAAACACATCAAAGGAGCATGTGAAGAAACCACTACTGGTGTTCACAGATTACAAGCAATGCACGCTGATGGCGCATTAAAATTCCCTGTAATCGCAGTTAATGACGCATACACCAAATATCTGTTCGACAACAGATACGGTACCGGACAATCAAGTTTCGATGCAATCATGGGAACAACCAACATGGTAATCGCAGGAAAAACTGTAGTCGTATGCGGATACGGATGGTGTGGAAGAGGACTTGCACTCAGAGCAGCAGGTCTCGGAGCAGACGTAATAGTAACTGAAGTAGATCCAATCAGAGCATTAGAAGCAAGAATGGACGGTTACAGAGTAATGACCATTCGTGAAGCTGTAAAACAGGCAGACTTAATCATCACAGTAACTGGTAATGCTGACATTATTTCAGGTGATGACTTCAAATACATGAAAGACGGATGTATGCTTGCAAACTCCGGACACTTCAATGTAGAAATCAACAGACCTGACCTTGAAGCAATCTCAACTGAAGTCAAAGAAGTAAGGGAAAGTATTGAAGAGTTCACCACTAAAGACGGAAGAAAAATATACTTGCTTGCTGATGGCCGTTTAGTAAACTTATCTGCAGCTCGTGGTCAAGGACACCCTGCAGAAATTATGGACATGAGTTTTGCTGTACAGGCATTGTCTGCAAAACACATTCTTGAAAATGACTTGCCTGTAGGAGTAACCAAAGCTCCTGATGAAATCGATTACACTGTAGCAAGCATGAAATTAAACGCTATGGGTATTGAAATCGACTCATTAACAGACAAACAAAAAGCTTACATGGCAAACTGGCAGGAAGGAACATAGATTTCTTCTTTATTTTTTTTTATTTTTATGTCTTATTTTAGATATGTTGATAACGGTGAAGGTCCAACCAAACTGTTCATTGGTGGAATTCATGGAAATGAAGGTGTAACCTCTTTAAGATTTCTTAAAAGAATTCGTGATGAAGACTTATCGGATGG
Source organism: uncultured Methanobrevibacter sp. (assembly GCF_946184425.1). Taxonomy (GTDB): domain Archaea; phylum Methanobacteriota; class Methanobacteria; order Methanobacteriales; family Methanobacteriaceae; genus Methanocatella. The sequence continues at coordinate 11,615 of NZ_CAMHFP010000004.1, forward strand.
CCAATTCTACTTTTATAATTTTGACAAAACCCCGTATATATCAACAATTAAGAAGGAGTACTACGAATCTGAATTGGGATTGAAGATTCTGGATTTGATAAAGTATTTCGAACCTGATTTTTACACAGAACTTCACTGTTATAATCTTAAGAATTATAACAAACTTACTTCAATGGAAAGGTATGAACGCACAGGCATTCCTCCTTTGATTAAATTAGGAAATCATGTACTTGTATCATCTGTATCGCCATTGATAAGAATGACCTATTTTTCACAGGATACGGTCTGTAAAACTTTGGAGTTTCCCTGCATCGAAAAGTTAAATCCTGAAGTGGAAAAAAAGTATGGTTTCAATAAGGATTTGGCTATCGAATCTTATGAAAATCTCCTTAGATTAATTTTAAAATCACCTTCCAGAGAATACTTTGAAAAAGAAATGCTGATTCATTATAAAGATCAGGTGGATTTGGCTATTAAATATGCTCAAAAGGTATTCGGTGAAGATTTTCCACCATACTGATTATTTTTTATTTTTTATTAATGTTGCAAATAACAACATATTTAAATGTTGTGGGCCATATTTACTATTAATTATGGGTTTTTACTATGAAATCAAAATTAATTATTTTAGTAATGATGGTGCTAATTGTGCTGAGTTTCGCAGTTGCTGAGGTTAGTGCCCTGAGCAGTGAGGAATCTGCAGCAAATGATATTTTAAATAAAAACAGTACTGACAGTAAGGTGCTGGTAGTGTATTTTTCAAGAACCGGTGATAATTACAATGTGGGAAATGTTGAAGTCGGAAACACTGCAATGGTGGCTTCTTATATAAAAGAATATTTGAAGGCCGATTCTTTTGAAATAGTTCCTGTGGAGAAATATCCTGATAGTTATGATGAATGTACTAAAAAGGCTTCTCAAGAGCAAAAAGACAATGCAAGACCTCAAATACAAGGTAAGATTGCTAATTTCGATAAATATGATACTATTTTTGTAGGTTATCCTATATGGTGGGGAGATTTGCCTATGATTGTATATACCTTCTTGGAGGATTATAAATTCGATGGTAAAAATGTTATTCCGTTCAATACTCATGAAGGCTCTGGTGATGCGGGAACTTATACCAAAATTCAATCCAAATTGCCATCTGCAAAAGTAAATACAAATGGTCTTGCTTTAGATGGAAAAACTGCAAGAAGCGCTGACGGCAAACAGCAGACTATTCAATGGTTAAAGGGATTAGGTTATTAAATGAAAAAGATGATTGTGGATATTCTGTTATTCATTTTAATGTTGATGGAATTTTCAAAGGTATACCTGCCACCTGAGGTGCATGAGATAATTTGCATTTGTCTGATTGTTTTAGTTATTATTCATCTGATTTTAAATAGGAGATATATTAAAGCAATACCTAAAGGCAAATATAATCTAAAAAGAGCTATAATGCTTGTTATTAATGTGGCATTTATGGTTGTATTTGCCTTAACTTGTATTTTTGGTCTTTTATCAGGCCAATACGTATTAACATTCATGAATATTGGAAATCTAACCACAGTCTATCTTCATAAAATACTAGCATATCTTAGTTTGCTGCTTTTGGGTTTGCATCTGGGAATAAATTTGAATGTTTTGTTTGAAAGAATTGAGAAAAGCAATATTGTCTATACCGTTTATTTGATAATTGTTGCATTTGGAATTTATTCCATTATTCAACTGGATTTTTTAAACCATCTTCTTGGAAATTCAGGATTCAGCTTGGTTACAGGAAATTTTGTGATTAATTCAATTGAATATCTGTCCATAATATTGATGGTTACAATATTGACAAATATTATTTTCAAAAAAGTAATTAGATAGTCAATGATTCCTATCTAAGGGTGGTGAGGAATCATCAACCCCGATTCAGAAAATGGTATTAATGGCGTTCACCATTCGTTCAACAGCTGCCATTAATGTGTTTTTATCTACAACATGTTTGTGGTGGTAATTGTAGATTATATCTGAATCAATTATATTATTTATTTTTTTTACTATTTAAGATTATTTAAATACATAATCAATGTGTAAATTATTTATAATCTTTAAAACCAGGCATCCAGACTGCCTTGGGCTGAATTTAAATTTTTGAGTTTGTCTGATGCTTTTATCACACGGTCTTCGGAAAATCCGTGTTCATAACATAAAAACTCTATGATTTTATCCTGTTTCGGTTTTTCCCATTTGATTTTATAATCGGTGTTGACGTTATGGTTTAGGAAAATTTCACGAACTTCATTTAAATCATGGGTTGATTCTTCTTGAAGTTCCGCCAACTTTTCTTTTAATTGGCCTTTTTTAGCTAATTTCAAAGCGGTTTTAGCACCCACTCCTTTTAAACCATCACAAAAATCGGTTCCAATCAGTATTCCCATATCCACCAATTCTTCACGGGTAATATCCAGCTGTCTCAATACCTTGTCTAGCTCATAAAATTCAAGATTTCCTAAATTGGAACTGACTGCCAAGTTTCTGACAACTCGTTTTGCTCCAAACAAAAGGCAATCGTAATCTTGTGATGCAACAGCATATGCATCACCATTTGCAACAAGGTATGCCGCTTGTGCTTCTCCTTCGCCTTTAGCTTCAACATAAGGAATTCCCATTAATGTCAATAGCTTTTTTGAAGAGTCTATTATTTCTGGAGATAGTTTACTTGATCTCATTGCAAATTTACGAGCTTTTTCTGTATCTCCTTGGGCTAATGCTTCTTTATAAATTTTTTCGGATTCTTCTCTGATTTCTCTTCTTTTTGCCTGGGTTTCACTTTTCAGTTCAGGTGCTTTTCCATCAAAAACATAGATTGGCTTTATGTCTTTTTCAATCATTGAAGAGTTTCTGTATAATATTCCGCTTAAGTGTGATGTTACATTTCCATTTTCATCAGTTAATGGTCTTCCGTCTCTTTGTCTGATTGTTGATAAGAATTGGTAAAGAGTGTTAAACGCATCTATTGAAACACTTCTTCCTTCTAAATCTTTAAAATTAATATTTTTTGGTTCTACAATATCTTTTAATTTAACACCCATTATTATCACCTATTCTCTAAAATAACTTAAAGGATATGCTTCCTTGGTATGGATGAATATTTTTCCATCATGTATCATCACATATTCTCGTGTTAACAGGTCTTCGTCAGTTTTAAATAGTTCTTCAAATAGTGGTGTTGATTTTTCAATTGAAATTTTAGTAATCTTTCGAAAAGTTTCAAAATTGAATTTATAAGCTATTTTGCCTGTTGTTAGTTGTTTTCTATGTATTTCATCAAAAATTTCGGGAGGACATCTAGATTTTGGAATAAGTGATGAAGCATAAACTAATGGCTTGCCATGCTTGTGTACAATCACTTCTCTGTGAAATACCTCATCGTGTTTATTAACATCAATCAAATCCGCCATGTCCTTATCTGCATTTTTAAATTGCTGATTCAATATGAATAAATTGACATCGCCATATAATACATCCAGGACGGTTGTGATGGGACCATGAATGGACAGTAGTATCTGCTGTATTTTTGAAATTTCAATATTGTAATCTCTTTCAAGGTCTTCTATTGTTTTTTTAAGCTTATTTTCTATGCGATATCCTTGGACAATCATGATATCTCTCCTAAACTTCTGTAAAATGTGTAATTGGGAATATTTCCTTAATCCACATTAAAATTTTGTCATTGTTAATTATAACATAATCTCTAGCCAGCATATCCTCATCGGTTCCGAATATGTCCTTAAGTTTATCACTTGGCTTTTCGATGTAGATGTTGTTAATTTCCCTTCGAGATTCAATATCATAATTCTTCAAGATTCTTCCAATTGGTATATCTGCTCGTATCAAATCTGAACAGATATCCCTGCTGCATCTGGATAATGGAATATGTGAGATAGCATATATCAGAGGATTTCCATCTTTGTGCATCATGACTTCCCTGAAGTTAATTTCCTCACCGATTGCAACATTAACCAATTTCGCATGCTCTTCATCTGCATTTTCAAAATGCTGATCAATGGTTGTTAATGTAATTTTCCCATATAAAACATCTAAAATTGCAGTAATTGATCCGTCTGTTGTTAATAGGATTTTTTGCGTATTGGAGAATTTCTTGTTGTATTTTTGTTCTACTTCGTTTATCTTATCAATTAGTGCTTTGTTAGCTTCATTTTTTGTTTGTGTCATTTGAATCAACTATAAATCTTTTGGATTTGTAATAACTCCTGTGATTGCTGAGGCAGCAACTACCTTGGAGTTAGATAAGTATACTGAAGAAGCCGGATCACCCATTCTTCCTTTGAAATTTCTGTTTGTTGTTGATATGCAGACTTCACCTTCAGATAATACTCCCATATGTCCACCTAAACAAGGTCCGCATCCGGGATTGCATATGATGGCTCCCGCATCGATGAATGTGTCAATGTATCCTTCATGCATTGCCTTTTTGTAGATTTCGCGTGAAGCTGGAAGTATCAATAATCTGACATCATTGTTGATTTTTCTGTTTTCAAGTATTTCTGCTGCATCTTTCAGGTCGGATAATCTTCCGTTTGTACAGGAACCTACCAGACATTGGTCTATATGTGTTCCTTCAACTTTTGATATGTCCTTAACATTGTCAACATCATTTGGACAGGCAATTTGAGGTTCCATATCTGTAATGTCAAAGTGCATTTCTTTTTCATAGCATGCATCCTTGTCTGATTTAATAATATTCAATTCGGATTCTTTTTTACCTGTTCTTGTACATATATAATCAATAACTTCTTTATTAGGTTCCATTATTCCGTTTTTAGCACCCATTTCAATAGCCATGTTGCACATGGTTGCTCTTCCTTCAACACCCATTTTTTCAATGCTTTCGCCACAGAATTCCGCAGTCTTGTAGGTGGCGCCGGCTATTCCTACCTCGCCGATTATATTAAGGATGATGTCTTTTGGAGCAATATAAGGGTTGAGATCTCCTTCAACTTCCATTTTTATTGCTTCAGGAACCATAAACCAGGTTTTTCCTGTAGCCCAAACCATTGCCAGGTCAGTCGCACCCATACCTGTGGAAAATGCGCCGAATGCACCATAAGTGCAGGTATGTGAATCAGCACCTACAATTACTTTTCCTGGTTCGACAAGTCCCATTTCGGGAACTACCTGATGACAAATCCCTTCACCGTGGATAAAATTTTTAGTAATGTTTTGGGTCTTGATAAAGTCACGGCAAACCTTTTGAAATTCTGCTGAACCGATTGTGTTGGCAGGAATATTGTGGTCAAAGATGATTGCTATCTTATCGCTGTCCCATACCCTGTCAGCCACTTTTTCAAATGTTTTGATTGCAGGTGGTGAGGTTCCGTCATGGGACATTGCCAAATCCACAGGTATTTCAATTATTTCGCCAGGGCTAACTTCATGGCCCGCTTTGGCGGATAATATCTTTTCAGTAATATTCATAATATGACCTTATTTTTTTGTATTTTTAACAATTTCTCTAAAGACTTTGTCGTTAATGTATTTGCCTTCTTCTCTTTGTTTTTTAACTTGCCTTACAATTTCAATAAGCTCATCATCACTAACATCCAATTCACATTCGTTTAATTTTGCTCTAACTGCTCTGCAACCTGAATGTTTTCCTAAAACAAGTTGTCTTTTTTGACCGACCAATTCCGGAACATAAGGTTCGTAACATAACGGTTCTTCGATAACTGCATCAACATGAATTCCTGATTCGTGTCTGAACACATTATTTCCGACAACAGGTTTGTTATAAGGTATTGGAAGTCCGCTGGCTTGGGATACGATGTTTGATAGTTCTGTAATGTATTTTGTTTTAAATCCTAAATCTTTTCCGTAAAGGATTTTCAAAGCCATAATCAATTCTTCAAGTGAAGCGTTACCTGCTCTTTCACCAATACCATTGACAGTTGTGGATATTCCTTTTGCACCTGCAAGCACACCTGTAATTGAGTTGATTACCGCAAGACCGAAGTCATTGTGGCAGTGAAGTGCAATGTTGACATCAAGGTCTTTGACAAGTTCGCGAACCAAATATTCGATACCTTGAGGAGTGATTGCACCGGTAGTGTCTGCAATGTGAACTCTGTCAGCGCCACATTCCTGAGCTTTTGAATAAATTCTTTTTAAAAATTCAATGTCTGTTCTTGTAGCATCTTCTGCTGAAAATGCGACATATAATCCATGATCTTTAGCATAGTCGACTGCGGTTTCACATAAATTAATTGCGTCTTGGCGTGTAATGTGCATCTTGTGGTCTAAATGGATATCTGATGTACCGACAAATGTGATGATTCCATCAACATCGCAGTCAATTGCAGCATCGATATCTTCAGGTTTTGTTCTTGTTAGTGCGAGAATATCTGCATCTAATCCTTCATTTGCAATTGTTTTTACAGATTCTCTTTCTCTTTGTGAAACTATTGGAAAACCAGCTTCAATTTGATGTATTTTAAACTGGTCAAGCTTACGAGCTATTTCTAATTTATCTTCAAGGCTAAAGCAAACTCCAGGAGTTTGTTCACCGTCTCTTAAAGTTGTATCATAAATAATAAAATCTTCCGGGAAAGCTATTTCGCTTTCTTTATTATAGTGACTTATAAAATATTGCAAAAATAATCCCTTCTATAATCAATTTAATATTATAATATAATAGGTGTTCCTATTTATATAAGTTTTCTAATAACTCTAGATATGATGTTCTTTCAAAACCGTCTGTGATGCCTAATTTTTCAAATAATTGAAATATACTTTTTTGAGCATCGTTATAGTTATTTCCATCTTTAAGAGCTATTTCTATTTCCATATATGGATTTAAACCTTCAACGTCATCAAGTGAAATTTCAAAGTTTTCATAAGTATAATACTGACGGTTTTTCCTGACTGTTCTGACTTCTTTGAAGCCAATCTCTTCAAAGATGTCCTTTGCCTTTTCAGCACTTTCAATACTCATTTCGACTTCTTTTCTTGTTTTTGCCTGTGAATTGAGTTTTGGTCCCTTATATGTTATGAAGATATCATTATTTGTGGTTCTGATTCTCAAAGCTTCGTCACTTTGGGCAAAATCAACAATTGGACTTGCAAAATAAATGTCTTCCTGAAATTCCTTTTTACTTTTTACCGCACCAATTTTTGCGAGCTTTTCTTCCATTTCTTCAAAGCTATTAATTTTCGCTTTCACTTCAACTTCAATCATATTTATCAACTGATTAAATTTTTGTTTTTAGTTTAGTTATAAATTTCTAAATAATGAAAATTCCATAATTAATTTTATGAGGGTATTTTCACTATTTTTAGATGAAATGTTATTGAGATTTAATTTGTGTTTTGATGTGTTAATTTATTATTGATTGGGTTGGTGCTTTATATTTATTTTATAAATAAACGGAGTTTTGTTAGAATAACAAAAATTTTATTTGAAAAAATTAATTGTATTATTTGTTTTTATAAGTGTGGTGTTGAAATGTAGTAACATTTATTAATAAGTATTTTTAAATTACTGTTTTGGTTTTTTATATAATATATTGGGTTTTTTCAAAATTTAAAAATTTTAATTTTTTTAATAAATTTTTATATATTATTTAAATAAACATACCTTTATATACTATTTAAATTAAATATTTTATTAGTAAAAATTTAACTTAATTTTTTGTTTTCTTAAATTTTACTTACTTGTTTTAATAATAAATTGGAGGTTTTAAATTGACCGATGTTGACATAAAAATTGAAAACATTGTTGCTTCTGCAAGCATTGGTAAAGACATAGTTCTTACTGAAGTCTCTCAAGCTTTGGAAGGGGTTAATTTTAATCGTGAACAGTTTCCGGGATTAGTTTTTAAACTTAAAGATCCTAAAACAGCAGCATTAATTTTTAGCTCTGGTAAGCTTGTATGTACTGGGGCAAAATCTATAGATGATTCTAAATTAGCAATCAAGAAAACTGTAGATTTAATGAGGACTGTCGATACTGACATTCCAGAAGAATTTGAAATTAAAATTCAAAATATTGTGGCTTCTGCAAACTTAGAATCCACATTAAATTTAGAAGCAGTAGCTTTAGAACTTGAAGATACTGAATACGAACCAGAACAATTCCCTGGTTTAGTATATAGATTATCAGACCCTAAAGTGGTCTTATTATTATTCGGTTCCGGTAAAGTTGTATGTACTGGAGCTAAAACTAAAAGCGACGCTAAACTTGGTGTCGAAAGAGCTTACGATAGATTAAGTGAGCTAGATTTAATATAATTGGTGGTATTATTGATTAAACTTGTAGTATTTGACTTAGATAACGTTATTATTGATGGTGAAGCGATAGATGAGATAGGAAAATTAGCAAATGTTGAAGAGGACATAGCTGCTATTACTGAAAAAGCTATGCAAGGTGAAATAGACTTTGAAACTTCCATTAAAGACAGAGTTCAACTTCTTGAAGGAACTTCTATTGAAGAAATTGAAAAACTTGCTGATGAACTTCCATTAATGCCTGGAGCTGAAGAAACCATCAATGCTTTAAAAGAAAAAGACGTAGATGTAGCTATCATTAGTGGTAGTTTTGATGTAGTGGCTGAAAAAATTAAAGATAAACTCGGAGTTGACACAGTTTACACTAATAGTTTCTCAGTCGAAGATGGTAAATTAACTGGCGAAGTGACTGGTCCTTTAGTATCTGGATCCAAATTGGATGTATTAAAAGACCATGTTGAAAAAGCAGAAATTACATTAGATAATGTAGTTGCTGTTGGAGATGGCGCTAATGACATTTCCATGATTGAATCAGCAGGCTGCGGAATTGCATTTAATGCTAAAGATTCTGTAAAAGAAATTGCTGATATTGTTGTAGATGAAAAAGACTTGACTAAAGTCTTAGATGAAATTCTTAATCAATTAACCACTGATGATGCTGAAACTGAAACTGTAGAAGAAGAAAAAGCTGATGATGAAGCTGCAGATGAAGAAAAATCTGAAAAAGCTGAAGATAAAAAAGCTGATAAAGGTCTTCCTGAATCCAATTTTGTTCTCGCTGACACTATGGAAGGTGTAAGAAAACAAAAAGATGAAAAAGAAGCTGAAATCTCCAAAGTTGCTGACGAAAGGGAAGAATTCAACAAAATAGCTAAAGAACAACGTAAAATTAGAGATGAATTAAACGCATCTTTAAAAGAAAACTTAAACAAAGCTATTGAATTCAGAAACGAGCGTAATGAAATCAACAAAGCTGTTGAAGCTGCTAAAAAAGCTCGTAATGAAGCAAACAGTAAAATTAAAAATCTCGAATGGTCTTCAGGTAAACGCGATAAAATCAAAATAGAAAATGAAATCAAAAAGATTGATAAAATCATTGAAACTCGTGTTTTAGACATTAAAAAAGAAAATCAGCTTGTTAAAAATGCTAATGATTTAAGAAAACAGTTAATGGAAATTCATGAAGATGAATCCGTTAAATCCGAAGCTCAAGAGCTCAAAAAAGTATCTGAAGAAGAACACGAAAAAGTTATTGAACTTTCCGAAAAAGCTCAAGAAGCTCACGAAGAAATGCTCACTTACTTCAGAAAAACTGATGACATTAGAACTGCAGCTGATGAAGCTCACAAAAAATTCATCGAAGCTCGTAAAAATGCTTCAGCTAAACATGAAGAATTCAAAGCTATCTTAAGTGATATTCATGTTATCAACAAAAAATTAGGTTCCAACAAACCTAAACGCAGAAAATCTGATAACAAAGGACACTCCGGTGCTAATAAAAACCGTGAAGAAAAAGAAAGAGCTGAAGAAATCTTTGAAAAATTCAAAAAAGGTGGAAAAGTATCTACCGAAGAGATTTTACTCTTGCAAAAATACAATATAGGTTAAATAATTTAACCTACTTTTTTACTTTTTTTTAAAGGTTTTAGCATGTCTGAAGAAAAAATTGAAACTTGCTTTATCTGCGGTAAGAAATTTGATATGAACAAGGCGGATTTGGCATATTATAGAAATGGTCAGTTTCCAATTTGTGATTTTTGCGCTGATTTTTACCGTTTTTACAATGAAGATTTAACTTCTAAAAATGAATAATTATTTTTTTCTATTTTTACTAACAACATTCTGTTTCTAACTGTTTTTGTAATGCTATTTTTTTGCAGGTAACTGTTCCTAACTTCAAATAGTAATATTTTTATATTAAAAATTTCATTAAAATAATTTATAAAAAATTGAGGTAGGAAGTATATAATGCACGAAGTAATTATTTGCGAAAAACCAAATTCTGCAGAGAAAATTGCTAAAGCGCTATCACCAAGTGCTAAAAAGAAAGTTTATAATAAAAAAGTTAAGTATTGGGAACTTAAAAAGGATTCAAAGGATATTACTGTTGTTTCCGCTGTAGGTCATCTTTACTCTTTGACTCCTAACAATCCTAAGGATAAAGTCTATTTTGATCTTCATTGGGCACCTGCCTATGAGGTCAACAAGAAAGGAAGTGGCTTTACAAAAGATTATGTTTGGGCTATTAAAAAGCTGGGAAAAAATGCAGATTCATATGTTCATGCATGCGATTATGATACTGAAGGAACTTTGATTGGATATAATGCTTTAAAATATGCTTGCGGACAAAATAATTTAAGTAAAATTTCCCGTATGAAGTTTTCAACATTAACAAAAAAGGATCTGCTTGAAGCATATGACAATAGAATTGAATTGGATATGAATCAGGTCGATACTGGTATTGCAAGACATGTACTGGATTATTATTTTGGAGTAAATATCTCCAAGGCATTAATGAAATCTGTAAGCAATGCCAAACACAGATTTTTAAAGTTATCTGCAGGTCGTGTTCAAACTCCTACTTTATCTATTTTGGTTGAACGTGAAAAGGAAATTAAAGAATTTGTTCCTGAACCGTACTGGTTGATTAGAGCTATTTTGGATGGAAATATTGAAGTCAATCATGTTGACGGAAAAATATTCGACCGTGAAAGGGCTGAAGAGATTCTCTCAAAATGCCAGAATGCCGATGCTGTTGTGGATAAGATTAAGCTTTCAAATTCCACTACCAAACCGCCGGTTCCATTCAATTTGGGAGGTCTTCAAACTGAGGCTTATAATGTATTTGGATTTTCACCTAAAAAAACTCAGGTCATTGCTCAAAATCTTTATACTGCAGGTTATACTTCCTATCCACGTACTTCCTCTCAAAAATTACCTGAAAGCCTTGATTATAAGTCCATTTTCAATCAGCTAAAGAATAATCCTGAATTTGGAAAGCATATTGCCAAGTTGCCTTCAAAATTGAAACCTAATGAAGGTAAAAAAGAAGATGCAGCTCACCCTGCAATTCATCCTACCGGAATATTGCCTTCAGGACTGTCCAAAGATGATTTTAAAATTTATAATCTTATTGTATACAGATTTATTTCTGTTTTCTTTGAAGCTGCCAAATTTGAATCAATGAACACCACTGTTGATATTGAAGGTGAAAAGTTCAAATTCGGACGCAGAAGAGTTATCCATAAAGGATGGATGGAACATTATCCCTACAGAAAAATTGATGATGATGAGTTTCCAGACATCGCTGAAGGGGATTTGATTAAGGTTTTAGAAATCATTTCCGATGAAAAGGAAACCAAACCTCCTGCAAGATATAATCAGGCTTCTTTAATTAGGGAACTCGAAAAAAGGGAACTTGGAACAAAAGCAACCCGTGCTGATATCATTGATAAGTTGTATGATAGAAAATACATAACTGGGGATAAGCAGATTGAAGTAAATCAGCTTGGAGAAAACATGATTGATACTTTAAGTACATATTGTAATAATTTAACTTCCGAAGAGCTTACCCGTGATTTTGAAAATAAACTTGAGGGCATTGATAAAAATACTTCCACAAGACAAGATGTAATTAAGCAGGGTGAAAAGGAAGTTAATGTTATTCTTGGCGATATCAATAAGAATTCCAAGGAGATAGGTTCTAAACTTTATGAATCCTATCAGGAAAGTAATGTTGTAGGGACATGTCCTGCCTGTGGAGGAAACCTTGTTAAAAGATATTCTCCTAAAACCAAAAGTTCATTTGTCGGTTGTTCCAATTATCCGGATTGCACTACAATCTATTCTATTCCTAAAGGAACAAATTTCCTGAAGAAAAAATGTGAAAAATGTGGGCTTCCGATAATATCTTTCGGCAAACCTCGTCAACGTGCTTGCCTTGACCCTAACTGTGGAAAGGACAAGACCAAGCCTCATGATCCTAAGGTTGTTGGAAAATGTCCGGACTGTGGTAAGGATTTATTGAAACGTTCAGGACGTTATGGTGAATTTATTGGTTGCAGTGGATTTCCGAAATGCAGATTCACATGTTCGGTAGATGAACTCGAAAGTAAATTAAAATAAAATTTACTTTTTCTTATTTTTTCTTTAATGCATAATATTTAATAATAGTAAATTAAATATATATTATTCAATAAAAATATTTTTTCACATATTGTATTAATATTTTTATTTATTTCTCAATAATTTTAATTAAATTTATTTGAAATTCTAAAAATTTATAGAATTTTATTCGAATGAAATGAATAGAGGATTTTTATATGAACAAACAAACTATATTAACAGTAGGTAAATCAATAGTTATTATTTTGATTTTATTAGCTGTTGTTTTTGCATTAAAAGCTCCTGCTGCTGATTTGCCGGGTTTATCTGATAATCTCAAAGCGGAATATACAGATGCATCTGGTCTTCCTTATTTCAGTGAAATGGATTCATATTATAACTTAAGGTTGACAGAGAACTTTGCAGATCATGGTCATGTAGGAGATGAACTAAAAGATGGTAGTCCATGGGATATGCATAGGTATGCACCTTATGGAAATCAGGTTAATTATGAACTGGGTATCGTATATGTTACAAACTGGCTGCATGATGTGGTAAATTCTTTCTTTGGTGGAGATTATTCACTTAGGGAAGTTGCATTCTGGACTGGAGCAATTATTTCAACATTTGCTGTAATTCCTGCATTCATATTTGCTAGAAGAATCTCAAACGATTGGGGAGCAATTGTTGCTACATTGATTATCGTTCTCGCTCCAAACTACTTTGCGCACACATTCCCAGGATTTTTCGATACAGATATGTTCTATTACATATTCTCACTGCTCTTTATATTCTTCTTTGTTGAATGTATTAGAACAGACAAAATTATTTTAAAAGTAATTTATGCATTGATATCTATTTTATCAATAGGTTTATTCTCACAATCCTGGACAGGTTATATCTTTTACATTGGTTTAATGGGAATATTCTCAATCGTATATTTAATTGCATGTTACATCTTTAATGTTGGCGATGACCAAAGCGAGTATTCAAGTAAATTGTCATGGTTTATTCACCATGATGCATTGCTGTCAATTGTGATTCTAGGTGTTATAGGATTTATAGGCCTTGCCGTATTTAGAGGATTTGACGGTGTATTAGGAATATTCGGAAGTTTAACTGGATTATTAAGTTTGCAATCTGCATCTAGGGTTGTAGGTGGTTTCCCTAACGTTCTTGTTTCCGTTGCAGAGATGCAAATTCCTTCAATGTTAGGTCCTGGAATGAATTCAATGTTCTTAGCTAATACCAACGGATTCATTAACGGTATTGGTGGAATTGCAGTGTTCTTCGCAGCATTATCCGTATTATACATATTAGTATCAAGGGCTTGGAAATTCAGAAAATCAGGAAAAGAAGTTAAAACTACTGGTAAACCTCAAAAAGGAAAAAGATTGTCTGCATCTAAAAAATTAGATGATGAACGTAAATTCAAACTTTCACTGACCGATTTGAAATTCGGAGGTCATGATGAAATTTTATCCGATAAAAGACTGACAGTGCTCTATGCTACATTGTTTTTAGTGTGGGTTGTAATTACTGCTGTTGCTGTAACCAGAGGTTCAAGGTTCATTACAACAATCGTATTGCCGTTCGGATTATTGACAGGTTTATTTATAAGTTATATATCTGATTATATTAAGAACAGATTAAACAATGATAAATGGTTAGTTGTAATTTTATTATTCTGCGGATTCTTGGCTGCGGTTCCATTATCAACTATTAATCCTATTTATGGAATTGCATTATTTGCAGTGATTGCAGCTATTGGTTTAGTAACCATTTACGGTATTAAACCTGATGCATCAGTAAAAGTTCCACTTAAAAAATATGCCGTTATTGCAGCAATCATTATTGCACTTGTCACTCCTACAGTCTGCGGAGCTTTCCAAACTTCTACTAATGTTGCTCCAGGTACTAGTGACCCAATGTGGAATGCAATGCAATGGATTAATGAAACTCAATCAAATGACACTGTTATCACATCCTGGTGGGACTACGGTTACCTCTTCGAGATTGCTGCTGATAAGCAAGTAACCTTCGACGGAGGTTCTCAGACAGGAAGCCGTGCTTTTTGGCTGGGTAAAGCAATGACTACGGATAATTTGGATCTGTCTGTGGGTATATTTAGAATGTTGGATACTACTGGTGAAAATGCAACTGCGATGCTGGTCAATATTACTGGAGATTCAGGTAAATCTGTTGATATTTTACTTGATGTTCTACCAAAATCAGAGAGTGATGCTCAAAAAACTTTGGTTGACAAATATAAATTAACTTCAGCACAGGCCAGTGATCTTGTCAAGTTAACACATCCTGCAAATCCACGTCCTGTTACATTTGTAGCATCTTCAGATATGCTTGGAAAAGCTGGTTGGTGGACTTACTTCGGTAATTGGAACTTTAAAAACCAATCTTCTGAAAACTATCAGTATTTAGTACCTTACCATACAATTAAAGTAAACCCTGGTCAAACAGGCAACTTCAATTTGATGGATGAATACGGTATGAAAGTGGACATGATTATTGAAAGAGGAACAGGAAACAATACAACTAATGCTCATATCGAAACTTCACGCAGTGACAATGGTGAGAAAATCATGATTAACGATACAGAATATAATCCATATAAGGCATCACATCTTATTGTGATTGAAAATAATCAAATCATGAAAAACGAATCAGTCAAAGGCGCTTCTGATGGAAACTTCACTATATTCTTAATCGGTAGCGACAATGAGTATACACCATTCGTTATGAGTAATGAGTTGACAAATTCCATGTTTACTAGACTATACCTGTTAGGTGGTGCAGGTCAAGATCAATTTACTCTTGTGCATGCAGAACCTGGTGTAATGCTGTTCAATGTAAACTTTGACGGCAGCAACTCAACCAGTACAAATACAACATCTGGCAATTAGATTAGGAGTTTCCTAATCTTTCTTTTTTTTATTTTACTTATGGTGATTTTATGGGAATAGAGGAGAAAATAAAAGATATAGAAGAAGAGATTCAAAAGACACCATATAATAAAGCTACTTCACACCATATCGGAAAACTTAAGGCTAAATTATCAAAGCTTAAGGAAGAATCTTTGCAAAGAAGCAGCGGCGGTTCTAAAGGTCAAGGTTTTCATGTTAAAAAAACCGGGGATGCTACTGTAGTTCTTGTGGGATTTCCTTCTGTAGGTAAATCTACTCTCTTAAATAATATTACAAACGCTGAAAGTAAAGTTGGAGCTTATCAATTCACAACTTTAGATATTGTTCCGGGCGTAATGGAACATAAAAATGCTAAAATTCAGGTTTTCGATATTCCGGGAATTATCACCGGTGCAAGTAGTGGTAAAGGAAGAGGTAAAGAAATTCTATCTGTTGCAAGAACTGCTGACTTGATATTGGTTGTGCTGGACACTTTAAATCCACAGCATATTGATGTAATTTTAAACGAGTTAAGAGCTATTGGAATAAGGCCGAATGAGCAACCTCCTGATGTTACTGTTAAAAGGAAAAAGCTTGGTGGTGTAAAAGTTTCATCAACTTGTCCGTTATCTCATTTGGATGAAAAAACAATAAGGTCCATACTTAATGAATATGGATATATCAATGCTGATGTACTCTTTAGAGATGATGTGACAATGGACCAGTTCATTGATGTTCTTGACAGGAACAAATCATACGTTCCAATGCTGGTTCTATTGAATAAAGTGGATTTGGTTGACGACGCTTATATTAAAGAGCTTAAGAAATATATTCCTGAGTTTATTCCAATTTCTGCGGATAAAAATACAAATATTGATGAGTTGAAAGATATAATATTTGATAATTTGGATTTGGTTAGAGTATATTTAAAACCTCAAGGAAGAAAAGCAGATATGGAAGATCCTCTGGTTATTAAAAAAGGTTCTACAGTAATTGATGCCTGTAGGAAATTACACAGGGAATTTGTTAAAAACTTTAGACATGCTAAAGTTTGGGGAACTTCTGTTAAGTTTCCGGGACAAAAAGTCGGTCCTGACCATGTACTTGAAGATGAAGATGTTTTAAGAATTATTTTAAAGAAATAATTCTTCTTTTTTTATATTTTTTGATATTATGAACAATGCTATTTTTATTAGTGGCACTCCGTGTACCGGGAAAACCACAGTCAGTGAAGTTTTAGCTGATAGATTAGACTGTAAACTAATTAAAATCAATGATTTGGCTATTGAAAACAATTTTGTTTTGGGAATTGATGAAGATAAAGGTTATAAGGTCATTGATATTGACAGTCTTAATGAAAAAGTTTTAGAAATTATTGATTCCAATGATGGGATGATTATTTTTGAAGGACATCTGTCTCATTTATGTGATGGTGCGGATAAGGTTATCATTTTAAGAGTCAGGCCTGAAATATTGGAAAAACGTCTTGCAAAGCGCAAGTATTCCAAAGCTAAAATCCGTGAAAATCTTGAAGCTGAGGCAATGGGTGTGTGCAGTGCTGAAGCTTTTGATAAATATGGAGATAATGTGTTTGAAATTGATGTAACTGATTTAAGTATAGACGATACTTCTGATTTGATCAATTGTGTTATTTCTGGTAATGGCGACTTTCATGTAGGAAGCGTCGACTTTATGGATTGGTTATTAAATAATTTCTGATGATGAAATAATTTTCATATTTTCTTATTTTTTTTAAATTTATAATATGAACTGGTTTTTTTTTAATTGTGTGTAATCACTTAATTAAAATTAGTATAATTACTTAAATAAATAATTTTGGTAGATATGATGAAGAAATATATTCCACGATACGTAGATGAAGAATTAAAGGATATTTTGGAGTGTATGGGTGCTGTTTTAATTGTAGGTCCAAAATGGTGTGGAAAAACAACCAACTGCTTCTCAATTTGCTAAATCAATAATTGAATTGCAACATCCAAATTAGGTAATGCATATATTGATTTGGCTGAAAATGATCCTTTATTATTATTGGAGGGAGAAAAACCCTTATTAATAGATGAATGGCAGATGGTTCCAAAATTATGGGATGCTGTAAGGTATTCAGTAGATAAAAATGAAGGTTATGGACTTTATATATTAGACTGGTTCTACTGTTGTTGATAACTCTAAAATAATGCACAGTGGAGTTGGAAGGATTCATAGATTAATTATGAGGCCTATGAGCTTGTATGAAAGTGGTGATTCTAACGGTAAAATTTCATTGATGGATATATTTAATGATAAAAATGTTAAAATTAATGGAATAAATTCAAATTTATCATTAAAAGATTTAATTTTTTTAGCTGCTCGTGGAGGTTGGCCTGAAACTTTAAATATTCCGGATAAAGAGAAACAATAAAAAGTTGTTTCTTCTTATTTCACTAACATTTGTCATGATGTTGCATTTAGTATAGATAATGTAAAACGAGATTCACAAATATTTGAAGCAATTCTTAGGTCATATTCTCGTAATATTTCCACATTGGTTAATAATTCTAAGATAATGTCAGATATCGAAGAGAATTATGGCAGAATTTCTGAACCAACTTTTTACTCTTATATAAGTGTTTTAAAAAAATTATTTGTTATAGATAATATTCCGGCATGGGCTCCAAATATCCGATCTAAACAAAAAATTAGAAAAACTGATAAAAAAGAATTTATAGATCCATCAATTGCAATTGCAGGACTTAATGTTACTCCAGACATGTTATTGTATGATTTGGAAACTTTTGGATTTATTTTCGAAACTTTATGTATACGTGATTTAAAGGTATATTCTGCACCCTTTGGCGGTAAAGTATTGTATTATAATGATGGTACTTTGGATGTTGATTGTGTTTTACAACTAGCTGACGGGCGATATGGCCTAATTGAATTCAGATTAGGGGATAAAAGGATTGAAGGTGCAAAACTTTATTAAAAATTGATAAATTAATCAAAGATAAAATTGCAAATGGCAATATTCACATTCCAGAACCAAGTTTTTTAGCAGTTATAACTGGCGATAATATTGTTCGGGTAAGAAAAGATGGAGTTATGGTAATTCCAATAGGCACATTAAGATAATTATCAATTAAATATTTTTTATTTTTTCTTGTTTTTTGCAAAAAATTTCATTAATTCACAACATTTATAAAGGGTAATAAACATATTTATTCTTAATATTCATATTAACCTAAGGTTAATTTTTAACTATGGTTTTTGTTTTAATTTGCGCAAATCATTTTAATTCAATTTTGAATATTATATCCTATTTTCATTATTATGAGGAGGATATTTTGAGTAGAGGAAAAAGACCAAAGTGGATGATTGATATAGCTATTGAAAGGATGAATATTCTTTTTGAACGTGCTGAGATGGAATTCATCACCCATCCTGAGCGCAGTAATCGCTATGTTGAGCTTGCCTTAAAGTTATCCACAAAGTACAATACTAAAATTCCAGAAAAATGGCGAAGAAGATATTGTAGGAAATGTAAGAAATTCCTTTACCCAGGTCATAATTGCACCGTCCGGCTAATTAACTCAGAAGTTAATATTTTTTGTGGTGAATGTGGCCATGTTATGAAAATTCCTTATCACAAGGAAAAGAAAATTAAAAGGAGAGCTAAATATGAGTCAATCAAAAAAAGAAATGATGAATAGAGCTCTTTCCGCGATGACAATTAATATTGGTAAAGCTGGTGTTAATGACAATGTTATTGAAGAGATTAAACGCCAACTTAAAGCTAATGAAATTGTTAAACTTAAATTTGCAAAAAATATCGCTAGAGATAAAGATGATTATATCGACGAAATTGTCACAAAAACTAGAGCCAAGCTCATAGACGTTAGAGGACATGTTGCTGTAATCTACAAGAAAAAGCCTTAAACATTATAAATTTAGAGTTACAGGCCCTATTTTTTTAGGTCTTAAATTTACAGTGGATTAAGCTACAATAATAAATAAATATTGGAGAATTAATATGACTACTGTATTTGATGTACCTGCAGATTTATTAATTGAAAAAGTCGCAGATGAATTTAAAAACAATGATAAAATCAATTCCCCTGCATGGTCCAATTTTGTTAAAACTGGTGTTCACAAAGAAAGAAAACCAGAAAACGCAGATTGGTGGTATGTAAGAACTGCTTCTATCATCAGAAGGGTTTACATGGATGGTCCTGTAGGAGTAATGAGTTTAAGAACTTTCTACGGTGGTAAAAAAGACCGTGGTGTACGTCCTGAAGTATTCAGAAAAGGTAGCGGATCTATTATCAGACACGCACTTCACCAATTAGAAGACGCAGGATATGTGGAAAAAGTTGAAGGTGGAAGAGTTGTCAGTCCAGCAGGAAGATCATTCTTAGATAAAATTTCTGCTGAAATCATTAAAGATATTCCTGAACTTGAAAAATACTAATTATAATTCGGAGAGTTTGATATGAGCGATTTAGATGAAATTCGTCAAAAGAGAATGGCTGAATTACAAGCTCAACAAGCTGCTATGCAAAATCAACAAATGCAGCAACAACAAGCTGCTGCTCAAGCACAACAGCAAGAAGCACAAAGACGTCAGTTCGAAGCTCAGAAAAAGCAAATTTTGGGTCAGATCATGACTCCTGAAGCTCGTACTAGATTAGGAAATCTCAAATTAACTAAACCGGAACTTGTTGAACAAATTGAACTTCAGTTAATTCAATCAGCCCAAGCTGGTAGTTTAAGAGGTAAAGTTACTGACGACCAATTAAAAGTCTTATTAAGACAAATTGCTGGTCAGAAAAGAGAAATTAAAATTACAAGGAAATAATATCGATGAAAGCTGGTGTATTATATAGTGGTGGTAAAGATTCGTCTTTTATGGCAGTTATGCTTAAAAGATTGGGTCTTGATGTTGAATTATGCACTGCTAACTTTGGTGTTTACAAATCATACATTCCAGCATCAAAATCAGCAAAGGCATTAGGTTTTAATCACAGGGTCCTTGATTTGGACATTGAACTGTTGGATAAGACCTGCGACATGATATTGCATGATGGATTTCCAAATGATGGAATCAAGTTCATTCATGAAAATGTCATTGAAAAAGTTGCTGAAGAATATGATATTATTGCCGATGGAACAAGAAGGGATGATAGAACTCCAAAACTCAATATCAATCAGATAAGAAGTCTTGAAGATAGAAAAGATGTTCAGTATATTAATTTGGACAGTTTTGGTCACAAATCTGTAAAATTGATAACATCTAATTTATTTGAAATTTCTCATGAAAAATCTAACAAGGATAACAGTTCTGATTATGAGGTTGAAATAAGGACTTTGATTGATGAAAAAGGAGGAAACTCATTGGATATTTTCCCGGAACATTATCAAACTCGTGTTATTGGATATAAAAAATAATTATTGTTACAGGTGAGAAAATGAGTAGAAATAAACCATTAGCTAAAAAATTAAGAATGGCAAAAGCAAACAAACAAAATAGGAGAATTCCAATCTGGGCTTATGCTAAAACTAACCGTAAACTTAGATACAGACCAAAACCTAGACATTGGAGAAGAAACAGTCTTAAATTATAATGAGGGGTTATTATGGAAAGAGTTTACACAATTCCACTTAGAAATGTGAAAAATGTTAAAAGGACTATCAGAGCTCCTAGAGCTATCAGAGAAGTTAAAAACTTTTTAACCAAACACATGAAAGCTGAAGAAGTTAAAATTGATGAATCTATCAATCATGCTATTTGGGAAAGAGGTATCCAAAAAATACCTTCTAAAATTACTGTAAAAGCAGTTAAAGATGATGATGGTATTGTACAAGCTACTTTAGCTGAATAGCTATCGTACCTTTTACCATGCTATTGAGTGATGTGAGGTGACAATATGTTGAAAAGAGTCGATATAGTAGGAAATCCGAATGTAGGAGTGTTTATTTTAGCAACTGATGATTTAGCAATTGTTCCTTATACTCTTTTAGATGAAAAAGCAGATATTATTAAGGAAACTTTAGATGTAGATGTTGTTAAGTCTTCTATATCAGGTAGTAGTCTCATTGGAGCTTTAGCTGTTGCTAATTCAAATGGTATCGTTGTTTCCCCACATGCGTTAGATAGAGAAATTGAACAATTTGAAAAGCTTGGTTTAAATGTAGCAACACTTCCGGGCCAATACACTGCTGTAGGTAATATTATTGCAGCAAACGATAATGGTGCTATTGCAAGTCCGTTCTTGGAAGATGAAGCTATTCAGGTAGTTGAAGAAACTTTGGACGTTGATGTAAAATCTGCTTCCATTGTCGGAAGTGACATTATCGGATCTATGATTTCTGTTACTAACAAAGGATTTTTAATGAGTGGCCAGGCTATTAATAGTGAAATTAATTTTGCTCAAGAAGTATTTGGTGTAGAAGGAGACATTGGTACTGTGGGTAAAGGTATTCCTTTAGTTGGTGCATGCATCATTTCCAATTCTAATGGTGCAATTGTTGCTAAAGACAGTACTGGTCCTGAAATGGCTAGAGTTGAAGAAGCATTAGGCTTTTTAGATGATTTTTAATTAATATATCATGAGGGATTTAATATGATAACAAAAATTTACAGAGTTAAAGGTACTTTTGTAATGGGCGATGAATATCATAAGTTTACCAAAGAATACAAAGCTACTTGTGAGGCTGATGTAGAAGATAAAATCTATCAACGTTTCGGAAGTAAACATGGTATCAACAGGAACCAAATTTCAATTAATGAAATTGTAGAAATTGCTCCTGAAGATGTTGAAGACCCAATTGTAAAAGAAATTTTATAAATGCATTTAAGGTGTAATTATGGAAGATCAGCAAAGATTAAACAATCTTCTTAATGAAATTAATGCATACCGACAACAGGCTGAATTAATTCAACATCAAATAGAATTAATTCAAGCTTCCATTGCTGAAGTTGATGCATTATCCAACACTTTAGATGACATTGAAGGAAAAGATTCTG
The DNA here is from genome assembly GCF_946184425.1 of uncultured Methanobrevibacter sp. GTDB lineage: Archaea > Methanobacteriota > Methanobacteria > Methanobacteriales > Methanobacteriaceae > Methanocatella. Next base: position 33,938 of record NZ_CAMHFP010000004.1, read on the forward strand.
TTGAAGCTTTCGTTCCTGTAGGTGCTGGTTCTTTCATTAAAGGGGAACTTAAAAGTACTGATGAAATTATTGTAAGTATTGGTTCTGGTATTGCTGTTAAAAAAGATGCGGATGGCGCTCGCGAAATTATTGCTGGACAAAAAGAAGATTTAAAAGACAGCTTGGACAAAATGTTGGCTAACTTACAGCAAGTAACTGACATTGTCGGCAATCTTCAAGCTCAAGCAGAACAGTTAGCTGCTGCTGCTCAAGGCAATATGACTCAAATGAGATAATACTTTTACAATTTTTTCTTTTTTCTATTTTTTAATTTTTACTAAATAATTTTTAAAACTTTTTATTGAAGTCCTTTTTTTCATTTTCAATTCATAATTTAAATAATATAAAACATATAAATATTCATAATTAAATTATTTACTAACTTTTTAGGTTGGGTTATTTTTGTTTGAATCATTAAAAAAGAAATTTTCACGTACAAGTGAAAAATTAGAAGAAGAACTCATTGAAGAGGCTGAAAAAGAAGATAATCTTCAAGAAGAATCCGGTAAAAGGTTTTCATTTTTCTCATTCGGTCGTAAAAAAGAAGAAAAACAGGAAGAGGATGAGAAAGAGGATGAATCCAATTTAATTCCCGAATCCACTGGAGAAGCTGAAGCTGAATCAGCTGAAGAAGTTAAAGAGGAGAAAAAATCTAGTTTTTGGAGTTTTTCAAGGAAATCTGATAAAGATGATGAGGCTGACGAGTCTGAGGATGAGAATGTTGTTGAAGATGAGGTTGATGAGTCTGAAGAGGATGTTAAGGAAGAGAAGAAATCTCACTTTTGGAGTAGGTCTAAGGATAAATCTGATGAAGAAGATGGGGCTGACGAGTCTGAGGATGAGAATGTTGTTGAAGATGAGGTTGATGAGTCTGAAGAGGATGTTAAGGAAGAGAAGAAATCTCACTTTTGGAGTAGGTCTAAGGATAAATCTGAAGATGAAGATAAAGACGATGAGTCTGAGGATGAGGAAAAAGAGGAAAAATCTCACTTTTGGAGTAGAAACAAATCAAAATCTGATGAGATTTCCGCAGATGGTGAGGCTACCGGCGGTCTTTTCTCTTTTGTTCGTGAAAAAACCATCTCTGAAAAACACGTCGAAGACATCTTATGGGAACTTGAAATGGAACTCTTGCAAGGTGATGTGGCTATGGAAGTGGCTACAGAGGTTGTTGAGAATGTTAAAAATGATCTGGTCGGTAAAAAAATCAAAAGAAGCAATGATATTACAGAATATACATTCCTTGCTTTGAGAAATGCCGTAGCTGAAATCATTGACATTCCTGGAAAATCCATGACAGAAATGATTGAAGAGAAAAAAGCTCAGGGCGAACCTCTTGTCGTAATGTTTGTTGGAATCAACGGAACAGGAAAAACAACAACCATCGGTAAATTGGCTAACTATTACCTTAAGAAAGGTTATACTCCTGTAATTGCGGCTTCAGATACATTCAGGGCTGGTGCTATCGAGCAGGTAACTTATCACGCTGACAATGTTGGTGTTAAAATCATAAAGCACCAGAAAGGTTCAGATCCTGCAGCTGTTGCATATGATGCTGTTGAACATGCAAAAGCACAGGGAAAAGAATTGGTTTTAATCGATACTGCAGGAAGAATGCAGACCAATGTCAATCTTATGGATGAAATGAAAAAAATCAAAAGGGTTGCCAAACCTGATTTGGTCATATTTGTCGGTGATGCACTGACAGGTAATGACGCTACCGAACAGGCTGTCAAATTTAACGATGCAATCGATATTGACGGAGTTATTTTAACCAAGGCTGATGCAGACAGTAAAGGTGGTGCTTCACTTTCAATTGGATATGTAATCAAAAAACCTATCATGTTCTTAGGTATGGGTCAGGGTTATGATGATATCAAGGAATATGATGCCGAATGGATGTTGGATCAGTTGTTCAGTGAGGATGAAGATGCTGTTACATTAGAGGAAGAATAAATGAATATTAAAAAATTATTATTTGCAATGCTGGTTGTTCTGGTGTTGTTTGCAGTTGTATTTAATCTGATGGGGTTTGAACATAACAATCCTTTGGCTGAATCATTGAAGGCGAACTCCGTAAAGGAAGATGTGTCTATGGCTGTAACAGGTGATGTCATGCTTGGACGTACTGTTGCAAGTGTTATAAGTTCAGATTCACTTCCTCTTGCAGGCATAAGCAATGTAACTTCAAATGTTGATTTGCTGCTGATTAACCTGGAAAATGCAGCCACATCATCAGAAAATGCGGTTAAGCCTGATATTCCACTTAAGTGTAATCCAAGTAGCGTAATATTGGCTAAAGGAAATAACCGTACTGTTGCAGCTCTTGCAAATAATCATGTATGTGACTACGGAATAAGTGGGATGAATGACACTATCAAGAATGTCAAACAGGTGGGTATGACTCCAATCGGCGCAGGGTCTAATGAAAATGAGGCTCATGCTCCTGCAGTTGAAGAGATTGGCGGAAGAAATATTACCATTTTCAATTATATGGATTCAAATAATTTTGCCGAATATGATTATGATGTGATGCCTTACGCTAACGGTTCAGCACCGGGTTATTCTGCTTACAATTCACAATTGGCACAAAAACAAATTGCTGATGCACGTGGAAACGGTTCTGACTTTGTTGTTGCATACTTGCACTTTGGAAATGAATATTCCACATCTCCAAATGAAGACCAGATGAAAATTGCTCATGAGTTGATTGATTATGGTGCAGACATTGTCATAGGTGCTCATCCTCATGTTACTCAGGGGGTTGAGATGTATAAAGGAAAACCAATCTTTTACAGTTTGGGAAATTGTGTCTTTGACATGTCAGGAAATGGTGTGGAAAATGCATATATTCTTAAAATTGATTTGGTCAATAACACAGGTAAATGCACTGTCTATCCGGTTTACATTTCCAATAACCTGCCACAGTTCATGGATGATGATTCCGGCAATTCACTATTGAATGGACTAACTCCAAAGTGCAATGAACTTAAAGTTGGCAATGGTGTCGGCACGTTGGAATTCAATTTAACTGATGAAAAATAGAATTTTTTATTTAAATTCTTTATTTTCTTTTTAAATTAACTATTTTGTTTAATTTTTTTATTTTCTTATTATTTTTTCCTAATTTTTCTTATATTTCGTATTTATCGTATTATATTGTCTATAATAACTCTTGATATTAATATTCAATTTTTGATTGATTGTGTATTAATCTAATTTAAATTTATATTATTTAAGTTTATTATATTCTATTTCAAGTAGATTGTCCTTTTATTTCATATTTCTATATGTTTTTTATCTTTTTTAATTAATTTACTTTATTTTTGTTTGTTTTTTTAAGTTTAAAGTTGTAAAAACATTTATATAGGTATTATTAATATATTTTTACTCACATACATTTTTTTTTAAAAATAAATTCAGAAGGTGAAAAAATTTCGATAAAAAATAAATCATTGTTCATCGCATTTGCATTAATTTTTTTCCTTTTGCTGGGAGTTGCAAGTGCTAGTGAGGATGGCAATGTTTCAAGCGTTGAAAATTCTGACGATAATTCAAATATATTATCTTCAAATATTGAATTGGAAAATAACATTTCTTCAACTTCAAATGAAGAAATATCTGATGTTAATGATGATAAATTAGGTATTGATGAAAATTCACAGGAAGTTGGTGAAAGTAATTCTTCCGATGTTTTAAGTGAAGTTAAAACTTCCATTAAAGTCACTTCCCCTTCAACAATTATCAGAGGGGATTCATTTGATGTAAAACTTTTGGATGCAAATGGGAAAGGAATATCCGGTAAAACTGTATCTTTCGAAGTGATTGGAAAAACTTTCAAAAGGACAACTGACAACAGTGGTGTTGCAAGTTTGAATTTAAATCTTGCTAAAGGTTACTATACAATTGAATATTCCTTTAATGAAAATGGATATGCTCCTGTTTCAGGTAAAACTAGCGTTTTGGTTGTAACAAACATTCAATCTGTTATTAAAGGGTCTAATTATGTTGCATATAGGGGTGTTCTCAATCCATATATTGTCACATTAAGTGCCGATGGAGTCAAATTGGCTAATAAGAAAGTAAGATTCATCATTCGCGGTAACAGTTATTACAGGACTACTGATGGAAATGGTCAGGCTAGCTTGAACATTAACCTGGCTAAAGGTGCATATACTGTCAGATATTATTTCTATGGCGATGCAAACCTTGATGCTGCTAACGGCAAATCAGTAATAACAGTTAAGCAGGGCATGCCGACTAAAATTTCTCAAGTCCTCACAGTTCCTTATTATAATAAGGTTTTAGGGTCATTTAAGGTGAAAGTTGTTGATGTAAGGGGAGATCCCGTCAGAGGTAATTTGGTCTTCACAGTCAACAACAAAAAATACACAAGAGCTTTGGACGCCGGTATTGCTACTTTGGGCATCAAATTAAGTTCCGGAACTTATAAAATCAGTTATAATTATTATAAGAACTCCGTTTTCAATGCGGTAAGTGGTTCAAAAACCATTCTTGTCAGGTCTTTAAATTACTGCAGTAATAACGGATATTGGGTTTTCGGATATGACATGAAAAATGTTAACCTGGACACATTGGCTAAAACTTCAACCAAACATATCTTTTTAAACTATGCTGCAATAAGTAAGCATGGAAAGACAGCTGTTGAGACTTTCATAAGCAATGCAAACAAAAAAGGAATAAAAGTCCATATCTGGATGCAGATATTCTACAACGGGGAATGGGTTTCTCCTGTAAACAATGGCGGCAGTTATAAATATTCATTCTTCAATTCCAAAATCAATGAAGCTAAACAGTATGCTGCTCTCAAAGGTGTTGCAGGCATTCATATGGATTACTTAAGATTCCCTGGAACTGCTTATCAGTACAAAAACGGTGCGGCAGCTATAAATTACTTCACCAAACAGTTATGTGATGCGGTTCACAAAATCAATAATAATCTTATAGTATCTGCTGCGGTAATGCCTGAAGTTGATTCCAACAAATATTATTACGGTCAGGACATTCCAACATTATCCAAATATCTTGATGTAGTGATTCCTATGATTTATAAGGGAAATTATGAAGCTGGAACCTCTTGGATTCAGTCCACTACCAAAAAATTTGTTGACATGAGTAACGGTGCAGAAATTTGGACAGGTATTCAGGCGTACAACTCCGATGATGATGTAACTGCATTATCCAGTACACAACTTTTAAAAGATTACCAGGCAGCTGCAAATGGTGGGGCAACAGGTGTTATTTCATTTAGATGGGGAATTTCCAAACTGATCAATTTCGCTTTGATTTAATTCCTCTTCTTTTTTTTATTTCAGGTGAACTATGAACAAAAAACTACTAATTCCAATACTTTTTCTTTTTACATTAATTCTGGCAATTTCTTCTGTGTCTGCGGCTGAAAATTCGACCGATACGGTTAATGCTGAAAATTTTTTGGATGATGAAAAGCAAACATTAAGTGATGAAGATTTATCACAGGTAACAGAAACTAATGACGGGGAGATACTTGGGGAAAATTCAACTCCTCCGATGGAAAAGTCCAAATCCAGCGTTTCAGCTTCGTCTGTATCTGGCTATTCATCATTTCCAACAAAATTCGTGGTTAAACTGAAAATCAACAACAAACCTGCTGCGGGCAAGAAAATTATCATAAATGTAAATAAGAATAACTACACACGTTATACCAATAATAACGGCGAAGCTATTATGAATATTAACCTTCAGAAGGGTATTTACAATGTTAATTTTGTATATGCCGGTGATGTAAACACCACTTCTTCAAAGGGAACCAGTAAAATAACTGTCAAGCAATCTTTAAAGACAAATCTCATTACAGACAATTACCTTAATTTCCGTCAGGGCTTAAAGTCAATATTCTATGTTAAGCTCTACATTCAAAAAGGAGTATTGAAAAATCAGTTGGTTATATTCACTGTTGCCGGAAAGACTTATAAGGTCAAAACAAATTCCATAGGTTATGCAAAGATTTATTTGAGCCTTAAGAAGGGAACATATAAAATCAGAGCCACATTTACAAAGAATAAGCCTTATCTTGGATGTTCAAAAGTGTTCACTATTAAGGTGAAACCTCAAATGGCTAAAGGTAACGGATATTGGTTGTGGCCGATGCATATGTCTTCCATAAATCTTAAAACTCTTGCAAATAGGGGAACCAAACACATATTCCTGCTTAGTGATGCTGTACATTCGTATGGTATGTCATATGTGACATCATGGATTAAAAAGGCCAACAGTTATGGGATGAGCGTTCACATCTGGATGATGGTTTGCTATAACGGTGACTGGGTTTCTCCTGTAAGGGATGACGGATCATTTAAGTATTATTTCATCAACAAGAAAATAAACGAAGCCAAATACTATGCTAAAATCAAGGGAGTTGCAGGAATACACTTGGATTATATGAGATACGGAGGTACTGCCCATAAGCATATCAATTCTATCGAATCCATTAACTACATTGTTAAAAAAATAAGCTATGCAGTTCACAGTGTAAATCCAAATGCCATCATGTCAATTGCAATTATGCCTGAACCTAGTATGATGCATTACTATTATGGTCAGGATGTTCCTACTCTGTCCAAATATGTCGATGCTCTGCTGCCTATGGCCTATAAGGGAAGTTATGGTCAAAACACGAAATGGATTCAGTCCGTAACCAAAACCTTTGTAAAGCAGTCCAACGGTGCACAAATCTGGACAGGTCTTCAAACCTATAAGTCTGAAGAGGACACTTCCAAATTGCCATATAACGCTTTGATGATTGATGCAAGGTCTGCAATGAAAGGCGGAGCCGCTGGTGTTGTGCTGTTTAGAGTCGGCATAACATATTATCTTAACTTCAGAAATGTGTAGAAACTCTGTTTTCTCACCATTTTCTTTTAGAAATAGCTTTTAATCTCTTTTTTTCTATATTTTTCTTTTTATCGGACTGATACTGTCTGCGTTGGCGACTGGTTGTGGTCTCATTATTTCTCATGATTGTTATCAGGTCTATTGAGTTTCCGCTGCATGCCAATAGAACTCTGATTTCCTTGTATGTTTTTGATTGGGGCGCTTCATAAACCACTGCATACATATTGTTTTCAACGTGTTCCCAGCTTATGGGGTCTTTTTCCATTAAACAGTCTACAACATAACTTCTTGAAATTCCATTTTCATCCAGTCTTTCCTGGAAGTGTCTGTTTTCAAAGCACCAGTTTATGCTTGCGGTATCTCCCATAATAAATTTATCAAAAACATTCATTTTTTTCACTACAATTACATTTATTATGTATAATTAATAAATTTTACATTGTCGAGGAAAATATTATGTCTGAACAAACTCAATGGGATTCGTCTATAGCATTCATTTTCGCAATGATTGGAGCTGCAGTTGGTCTTGGAAACATCTGGCGTTTCAGTTATGTGCTTTATTCTAATGGTGGGGGATCATTTTTCATTCCTTACTTTATCGCAATCGCTATAATGGGAGTTCCATTTTTAATTCTAGAATATGGTGTGGGATTCAGTTTCAAGGAATCGTTTTCAAAGATTATGCGGAAAATTAAGCCTCAATTTGAGATTATTGCTTGGATTCTGGTTCTTTTTGTGTTTATAGTGACTATTTATTATATGGTAATTTTAAGTTGGGATTTGGTATATCTGCTAAGCAGTTTCACATTCAGTTGGGGAACTGATGCTGCAGCTTACTTTACTCAGAATGTAGGCGGAAGTTCAAACTTGTCCAATGCAAGTTTCCTGCTGATTCCAACAACAATTGGAGTATTGTTATTATGGATTGTTTTATGGTTTATTGCTCATAAGAATGTCGATAAGGGTATTGGTAAGGTTTCAAAAATTCTCATTCCTGCTTTGTTTATTATAATGGGTATTATTGTTGTTTATGCTTTGACTTTGCCTGGTGCAGGTGTAGGTATCAGCACTTTACTAACTCCTGACTGGAGTGCGCTTCTTAATGTTAATATATGGCTGGCCGCTTTTGCCCAAATCATTTTCTCATTAAGTATGGGTCAGGCTATTGCTCTTACATATGCAAGTTACTTGCCTGAAAACTCAAAATTGATTGATAATGTACTGATTGTCGTTGCATCCAACTCAGCTTTTGAAATATTCACTGCATTTGGAGTATTTTCAATATTGGGTTATATGTCAGTGACTGCGGGAACTCCTATGGTTCAGCTAATTACAGAAGGTACTGGACTGATATTTGTAGTGTTCCCAATGATATTCAATATTATGGGTCCTATTGGACGTATATTGGCTCCATTATTGTTCTTAGCAATTTTATTTGCAGGAATTACCTCAGCGTTAGGATTTTTCGAACCGATGCTGAATTCAACTTCTGATAAGCTGGGCTGGTCCCGTAAAAAAACAGCAACAATTTTAGCTGTCATCGGTTGTGCATTTTCACTGATTTTAACAACAGGTATCAGCAGCTATCTGGTCGGAATCATCGATTCATTTGTTAATGAATTTGGAATATTGCTGTTGATTGGAGTTCAATGTATCATATTTGCATGGTTCTGTGGTGTCGAACACTTTTTACCTGCTTTAAACGAATATTCAACATTCAAAGTTGGTACAATTTGGTCTTTTGTAATCAAATATCTTCTTCCTGTAGTACTTATTGTAATGTGGGCAATAGGTATTGTCACATTATTCAGCACAGCCAAACACTTCGAAATCATGATTGATGTAGTCATTATCATGGCTGTTCTGATTTTCGGATTTATACTTACAAAAGTCCGTCCTAGGGTGGATAATTAATTTATTCACTTTTTTATTTTTTTAATATATATTTTCATTTTAAAAAGAGTCTTTTTTGTTTTCTAAGTTATTTTAATTAATGAAACGATTAATTAAAATATAGTTTTTTCTATTTTCATATTAAATTATTTACAGTAAAATTAATTATTGGTGATGGTTTCCAGGTCCTGTTTTTGGAATCAGTATGTTTTGTATGCATCATATGCGGCATATAATGAGTAAGCTACACTTATGATATGGCCGAAAGGATTGTTTATAAAGAAATATATGAAGATGTTCATAAGTATTGCTATTATAAACATTACAATTCCCTTATTTCTGTATCCATTTATTGCCTGTCCTAGTCCAGGAATTACGAAAGATAGAAATCCGTTTACCAATGCGTCATTTTCCATAGTATCACCTATTATAATATTGTTAAAAATATGTTATATTGTTTTTTGTTTGAAAAATAGTGCGATTTCAGAATGATTGGCAATTGGTGAAAAAATAAAAAAAGTGTTAGAGTGTGTGTTTCTCTAACGTCTAACGATTAATGTTGATTTTACAATATCTTTCAGATATATTGTTTGAACGATATATTTTCTGATGCTCAGTTTGTTGATTGCGGCTTTGTTGATTTTAGCAATTGCAAGTCCGTTTTTGTTGGTTTTTGCACTGTAGATTTTACCGTTCACTTTGAATTTAACTATTTTTCCTGCAATCGGTACTTTGCCTTTTTTGAGTACTGCTTTTAGTAAAAGTATTTTTGCTGATTTTTTGACTGTTGCAGTTTTCGGTGTTTTAAGCACCTGGATGACATTTAAAACGTTTTTAACGGTTTGTCCGGCATATGCTGTAGTTATTATGTATTTTCCTGGAGTGATTGTGTACGGTATTTTGAGAATTGCCCAGCCGTTTGCATTGGTTTTTACTCTGAATAATGTTTTTCCAACTTTAATAAGCACGATTTGGTTTTTACCAACAAATTGACCGTCATCACCTCTTACACGTACTTTGTATGTGTGTCCGTCATAGTAGTACATGTTGACATTTGCGTTTCCGGCAAATCTTGAAACGATTTTGATTGTTAATTTAGATTCCTCATTTGTTGCAGGGTTTGCAAACTCAATATTGTGGTTTCCAATCTTGTATCCTGCAGGTATCGGGACAGAGTATGCACCGTTTTTATTGGTTGTTACATTCATTGTTTTGCCATCTACTATGATGCTTACTTTGGTATTGTTGAGAGGTTTTCCGGTACCGTCAAAGTATACCGCTGTAACGGTTAGTTTTGTATTGTATCCTACGGTTACGGAAGTCTGTTCACCGATGTCAATACTTGTTTTTACCAATACCTGACTTGAATATGTCTGATTTTTATAGGTTACAGTTACCAGATATTCTCCTGCAGGCAATACTCCTAAAGATATGCTTCCGGTATTGTTGGCAATAGGTATTGTGTAATTTGCTCCGTTGAAGCTTGCAAGAATGTTGTCTGCTTCATATACATTGTAAACGGTAAATATTGTTTGATTCGGATAGTAGTATCTCACAATGTTTTTGGTAATCAGTCCTTGGCCATGATAAGTGTATGCCTTAATAGGTGCAACAAGAGGATTTGATTGGTTTGTAGGATCTACGAATTCACCGTCGATGACTACGTAGTTTCCGCCCATAAGTGGCATTCTTATGTTGTCAACGAGGGGTATGGAACTGGATTTTATTCTGATTTCGAAGGTTGTGTTATCATCTACAGCAATATATTTGTTTAGTTTTATTGTTTCATATCCTGCATGGTCTGAAACTCCGCTTTGTGTGTATGCAACATAACCGTTGAGATAAATTGAAACTGTGTACGGAGTATTTGCTTTTTCAAAGTAAGTTCCAACAGCAGCAATTATGTCTCCGCCGGTGCTGGTAAATGTCTGTCCGTAGACTTTATATTTGCTGTTGAATTCAGCAGTACCTTTTACTTCATTTTGGTAGAGTTTTTCATACTGTTCGTTATTTTCAAATGTGAATCCGACTGCTGATACGGTCAGGGATTTGTCGTAGTATGATATGTAAAAGTATCCTTCATCTCCAAATTCAGTTCCCCAGCTGTTTTTACATATCCATGCACCATTTCCAGGAGCTGTGGTTGAGAATTTGTTTTTTGAGAAATTGTCGTCCCATCCAACTAATGTGACATAGTGGTTTCCACTATATTTTGAGTTGTAGACGGATTTATACTCCTTACTATATGATGGGTTATTTGGATTTGCACCGTATACAAAGAGGTTCATTGCACCGTATTTGGTCAGGAATTCCTTAATTGCTTTTTTATCTTTAATGTTTATGTAATGAGCATTCACTGTACGATATGTGTCTGGACCGTATTGCACTGCGGTGATTTTACCAAGCTCGTCATAGGTATCATCAATGGTATTTACTACTCCAAGCCAGCTTGTAAAGTATGATGTGGTCATGATGAATGTTCCGGATTCAACATTGTTTATGTTTCCGTAAGGGGAATAACGTAATTCCAAATTCTGAATGTTGTTTTCAGAAACGTCTATTGTTTGTCCTGTTGCAATTAAAAATGATGATTCAAATGCACCTGCTGCTCCAAATGCCCAACAGGAACCCATATATCCTTGGTCTTTGACAGGAGTCACCAATCCTTGTTCTCTTAAGTTGAAGTATGAATCACTGGCAGAACCTTTGATTGGGTTTGGCTGCAATACGATTGTGTCACCGTTATATCTTATTTCAAATGTATAGTTTCTGTCATTTGTTTTTCCTGTTGTATTTCCGCAGTTTTCAATACGGGATCCTTTTGCATCATATGAGGTGTATATGTCTTCGCTGTTTCCATTGAACTCACAGTTAATTATATTGTATTTGGAGTAGAATGAATAAATTGCACCCGCTTTTGCAGCAATGTTGTCTGTGAAAGTGCTGCTGTCTATGGTGGCTGTTTCGTAATCGATATATACTGCTCCACCATAACTAGGATTTGCTTGAGCTTTGTTTCCTATAAATGTACTTCTGTTTATCACGGTAGTTGTATTTGAAGTGTAAACAGCCCCTCCACTTTCTTTTGCAATGTTATTTGTAAATGTGGAGTTTATTATGTTGAGATGTCCTCCCAGGTGAAGTATTGCTCCTCCAAATTCAGCTGCATTATTGTTGAATTTTGTATTTTCAATTATGGATGTTCCATCAACAGCATTTCTCCCTGTACCGTAGATATCTGCAAATATTGCACCACCGTTTTTGGCAGCACTAACATTTTCAAATTCACAGTCAATGATTTTCAAATAAGTTTTTTTGGTAGGATTTCCACCTTTTATGGCAATAGCTCCTGCGGTTGCATCTGCATGCAGGTTAATGAATTTTGTATTTTTAATGGTTGTTTCTCTTGTGTTGTGGATTGCAGTTGCATATTTTGAAGTTGTGTTTGCAAAGACACTGTTTGCAATGTCTATTACACAATTGCTTCCATAAATCATGGCCCATTTAATTGGTTCTGAGCTTGTAAATGTCCCGTTATCAATGTAAATTTTGGAGTTTAATCCATATATTGCAGATCCCGGATCTTTTGCATTGTTATTTATAAACCTGTCGTTGGTACTGTAATAATTACTGTCCTGACAGAATATTGCACCACCGTTATCGTCACTTTTTGTATTAATGAATGTTACGTTAATGGTTGTCACTATACTGTTTTGGGATACGATTGCGGTATCATTTGTATTTTTAAAAACAAGATTTTTTATGGTCACTCCACTGTTTTCCACTTTAAATACATATGTCTGGTAATTCGCATCAATTACATGGTTATTTCCTTCAATGGTATAATCTTTTATATTTTTAAAGTAAATGAATTTTGTACCATTGTCTGTTTCTTGATTATATTTATAATCGCTTTCTAAAGTTATTGAATCATCAGATTTCTGTATATCGTTACCCAAGTCTGAAAATGTCTTTTCAACTGGATCTGAAATGACGTCCTGGGAGTCGGATATTTCCAATGTGTCCTGTACTGTCTGGTTTGCATCTTCTGCACAGACAACTCCCATGGTCAGTATCAATAAAAATAGAAGGATTATACTTTTTTTATAAAATTTCATAATAATCTCTCAAATTTTTTTGACATTTATATATTTGTATAAGGTAATATAAAAATTATGAAGATTTTTTAGGTGATATTAAAATTTCTAATGCATTTCTTAAAAAATAGCTCATTACATTATCTTAAATTCATGAAAATTAAAAAAAGTATAAAATAAAAAAAGTGTTAGAGAATGTGTTTCTCTAACGTCTAACGATTAATGTTGATTTTACTATATCTCTTAAATATATTGTTTGCACGAGATATTTTTTAATGCTTAATTTGTTTAAAACTACTTTATTAAGTTTTACAGCTGCAATTCCGTATTTATTGGTTTTTGCTGCGTATATTTTACCGTTGAGTTTGAATTTAATAACTTTTCCTTTCAATGGTACTTTTCCTTTTTTAAGGACAGCTTTCAATAATACTACTTTAGCTGATTTTTTAGCTATTGTAGCTCTAGGTGTTTTAAGCACTTGATTGACTTTTAAAACGTTTTTAACTAATTGACCACCATATGCTGCAGCAATAATGTATTTGCCAGGGGTGTAAATGTATGGTATTTTGAGAACTGCATATCCGTATTTATTGGTTTTTACTTTGAATAATTTTTTGCCAACTTTAATGAGGACTGTTTTTCCTTTACCAACACTTTTACCGTCTTTGCCTAATGCACGTACTTTATAGCTGTGTCCGTCATAGTAGTACATTACAACGTTTTTGTTTCCAACCAATACATTGGTGATTTTAACTGTGTATACAGCAGTTTCATTGGTTACTGGATTGTAAGTGGTAATATTATATGTTCCAGCTTTAGAACCGATTTCTGCTTTGGATAATTTTGCAACACCATTTGCATCGGTGGTTTTTGTAATATTTTTGCCGTTGACATTCATTACGACAGTGGTATTAGCTAATGGTTTACCTTCAGAATCAACAAATTTAGCTTCAAATCCGTCATTGACATTATTGTCTGCGGTTTTATTGTCAATAGGAGTGGTGGATTTGATTGTTACTGTTGCATTGACTTTGGTTGTGTTGAGTGCAATTTCAACAGGATATTTGCCTACTGCCATATCCAAGTCCACGGTTGCAACACCGGTTTCATTGGTGGTTAACTCAATGGTTTTACCGTCAATGGTTACTTGGAGTTTTTCACCAGCTAAAATTCTTCCTTCACTGTCAACAACGGTAATAACTAATTTTTGAGATCCTTTGAAGTATTTTTCAACGTCAGGAGCCTGAATGTCAATGCCGATTACTTTGACAGGGAAGTCAACTACTTTGGAAATATAGACTTCATCATTCATTAATGAAACGCTTGCAGTATAGTTTCCGCTAGCTAAATCCGGAATAATTGCAGTAGCTTTAGTTCCGTTTACAACAGCATCATATGATTTTCCGTTAACAATAACGGTCACATTACCGGTCACGTTTTCAGGAAGGATGATTTCCACAGTCACGTTTTTACCGACATATACAGGTTCTGCACTTGCAGAGATGTCAGCAACTAATCTGGTCAATTCAACAGTTTGATTATCTACGGTTGCGGTAATTGCATATCCTTTGCCTTCTTCAGCTGTAATAGGGATGACTACATTATCAGCAATAGTTCCTTCGCTTACATTTAATGTAGCATTTTCACCGGAAATTGTGAATTCTCTTTCGAATACGGATGCATCGTAATCTGTTACGTTTTCACCGTCAGTTACTTTGAATGCTAATGAAATGTCTTTTTGCAAGTCACCTGAATCTTTAACATCTAATGCTAGGATTAACCAGGTGTCAGGACTTACTTCGTTTGAACCGACTTTGTATACAGGTTTATCGTTGCTTCCCCACCAGTTGTTGTTTAAAATCACATTTGCGGTGTCTTTTTTAGTTACCATTGTAGTTCCGTCAGCAAAGTATGAATTGACAACGGTCATGTTATAATCGTTTGAAGGTCCTTCAGATACGTATGTTACATTTTCAATATAACAGGAATCAATATAGTTGGTTCCTTTGGAATTGGAAATGATGTCTTTTAAGTTAAGGATTTTAGTGTTTTCAACATGTAATCCGTAAGGAACAAATACGCCTATGCTTCCGGATCCTCCGAATGCTACATTGGTAATGTACTGTGCAGTGTATGCTTTATCGTGTCCGTCAATTGTGGAGTTGATTACTTTAACATTTCCAGTTGAACCGATGGAAATTTCAAATCCAGGATTATTTGCCCAGGTTTGTCCGGTTCCGATGAGTTCAGCACTGGTTTGGCCTGATCTTGAAATTGTGGAGTTTACCATGGTAATGTTACCTTTACCACCGATAACCATTGCGTTTCCAGTCCAACCGTTTACACGCATGGAGTCCTGAATGAGGGAGTTGTATAAGTTTAGCTCACCGTCATTGAATATGGTTCCATAGTATTTTGCGTGGTTAGCAATGAATTCGGTTGCATATACGGTTAATGTACCGTAGTTTTTGATTGCTCCACCGTTGTTGGAATCACCGTTGTTGAAGAACAATGAATTTTCAACAAGTAAAGCACCGGCATTATAGATTGCTCCACCTTCGGTACCGTGACATCTTACGAATTTGACATTGTCGATAGATGCGGTTGCACCTTTTTCAATTGTGATTGCAGGTTGCTGGTTGTATTTTTTAGCATCAACATAGTTCATGGTTATGTTAGCAACGGTCATGTTAGCTATTTTAACGCTTCCGTCACCAGCAGCAATGTTCAAGAACCAGTCTAAATCTTTACCGTCAATGATGGTTTTATCCACGCCGTCACCAATAATGGTAATATCAAGGGAACTTGCAACTGTGATGTTTGTGTTTGATTCACCGGAGTATGTTCCTTCTAAAATACGTACAACAATAACAGCGGATTGTTTGTATCCGTTGCTTAAAGCAGTTTGGATTGTTTTATAAGGAGCTTCGATAGTTCCGTTACCGTTTACATCGTCACCTTTTGCATCGGAAACATATAATGTAATATTTTCTTTTAATGGGTCTAAAACAACAGTTATAGTGCCGTTGACGTATTTGGTATCGTCAGCTGCATTATTGTATTCTCCGGATAATGAGAATTTACCGTCATTTTTAAATCCTAAGTAATTTAATTTTGCAACTCCATTTTCTACAGTAGCTTCACCCATACGGGAGCCGTCCATATAGAATGTAACTATTCCTCCACTAATTACTGCACCGGATTCGTGGGTTACTTCTGCAACAACTGCATCTTCTAATGTTTTGGTTGTCAGGTCATTAAAGGTTACGGTCATGCCTTTCAAGTTGCAGTGTTGATTATTTACGTTGGTATCCGCAGTTATGAAAATGTCAGTTCCGTCGGTTGCATTATTGTTTTTAAATGATACTTCATCTAAAGTTAAGTCGTATAAGTGTATGGATGTTGAATGGGTAGGCATTAATATTGCTCCACCTTTTCCTCCAGCAGTATTGTTTTCAAATACTGTGTTGATTATTTCTCCGCCGTAAAATCCGATTGCACCACCGTCTGCACCTGCGGTGTTGTTGATGAATTTAGCATTTACAATTTGGCAGAATGCATTTTCACCGTTTGGGTAGAATACAGCAGCACCGTACTTGCCGTCAGCGTGGTTGTTTATGAATGTATCGTTGATGGAAATAATTTGTTTTCCGGATACATATAATACTCCAGCATCTCTGGTTACTTTATTTGAATCAAAGATGTTGTTTACACTCCTGAAGTTACCGCTAATGTAAGCTACACCAGCGCCTGAGTAACCGGTACATTCCATATTGATGAATTTGGAATTTTCTATGATTACCCAGTCATCTCCGACAGCAGCTAACCAGAGGTTACCTGTACCGGAAGATGTGATGTTTTCAAAGTGGGAATCATAAATTTCCCCATTGTACATCATTAAGTTTCCGGAGTTGAACCATTTAACATTTCTGAATACTACGTGGGAAGGGTTGCTTTGAGCATTAAATCTTCTTGCATTGTCCACTATACAATCTTCCATAGTTATGTAACGTACGCTGAATGCATTAGCGTATGCAGAAGAAGATGAATTTACAAAAGTCAAGTTTTTCATAAATACTTCGGTGTTTACACCAAATGTAACGAAATTATGAGCATTATTACCGCTGATAATTGCTTTTCCATAATTTTCACCAATGATGGATATTTTAGCAACATTACTGTAGGACAAATCAAAGTCTCCAGTTTCATTGTATAATCCATCTTTTAAATGAATGGTAATATCTACTGAATCAGTTAATGCAGTATCTAAAGCATGTTTGATTGTTTTAAACGGACTGTCTTGAGCACCAGTTCCATTTTCATCATCACCGGTAGCAGAAACCCAATATTCGGATGGGTTGTGATTGAAATCAACGGTTACAGTTCCGTCGGTCACATTACATTCCATTTTGCTGTCTTGGTCACCGTAAGTACCAGTCAATAGGTATTTTCCATTATCTAATAATTTTGATACGGATAATGTTGCAACACCTTTATTTGCGGTTGTTTCACCTATTTTTGTACCGTTTAAGTAGAAACTAACTTTGTAATAGGAAGATACCGGATTGTTTTGGTCATCGCTTACATTACAGGTTAATTTAAATGAAGTTCCATTTACGGTAATATCATCATATGCTAGTTTTGCATTGAAGTTCATTAATGCATAAATAGGAACCTCTTTCTTGGAAGTGTAGTTTTCAAAGGTGTTTCCTTCAAGATACATTCCGTCTCCTGCAATGTATAATATTGCGCCGTCGCTTGATCCGTCATAGGAACAGTCTTTAAATGTATTTTTAATTATTTTTCCGTTAGGACTTCTTACATATAATGCAGAACCTTTACCTGTACCACTTATTCCAACAAAGATGTTGTTTTCAACTAAAACGTTGGTACCTTGGATGTAAGTACAGGAGGAATCTGCCCAATTGTAGGATGTGGTTCCATTAATAAATTTGGTGCCTGTTATTGTAACGTTGTATTCTTCACTAGCCATTGCAGAGTAGTAAACAGCTGAATTTCCGGAGTTTGCTATATTGTTTTTAAATACGGAATCAACTATTCTTAAGTTATTTGCTTTGTTTTGATAAACGGCAGCATAAGCAGTAGCTGTGTTGTTTTCAAATGTACATCCTATGATAGTCAAATCACCTGAATTGGAAATTGCTGACCCGGTATTTGCTTTACCGTTAATGAATGTAATGTTCATTAAGGTTACAATGGAATCAGCACTGATTGATTTGAAAATTTGGGATGATCCACTTGCATCGATTACAGTTTTTTCACCTTGTCCGATTATTGTCAAACTACCATTGTAGTTTTTATGAGCAAGGTCAATACTTAAATCAGTATTGTTTTCACCTACAAAATTTCCGTTACCTAAATAAATAACGGCATTGTCAGATGCATTTACGCTTGATATTGCCTTATTTATTGAAGAGTAAGGACTATTTTCACTACCTGATCCTGTATCGTCCCCATCTGTTTCTACATAGACAGTTTTATCATTATTTACAGAATCGGTAGAATCGTCAGTTAATTTAATATTATCGGAAGTTGTTTGAATTGTTTCATCATGACTGAGCATTACGCTGTCATCTGCCACATTGTCCTGAGCACATACTGCTCCAATGGATAATATGGTTAATAAAACAATTGTCAAAAACATTATTTTACTAAATTTCAATTTTGATTACCTCATATAATTATATAATCATATGTATTCAATCTAACTTGAATACATGATAAGTATGTTTGATATAAAATAATATTTAAAAGTTTTCTAAATCCCTATAAATTCAATAATCACAAGTTTTTATAAATATTTGAATATTTCATTTCATTTTAAAAAATTATTGAATAAATATTGTTAGTTTCGGGGGGTTTTAATTGAAATACTGAATATTCTACATATCTGCTCAATAATAACCTACAACATAACGAAAATGGGAAATGTTGTGAAATTTAAAAATACCTTAAAAATGTTTTTACATAAAATTTAAATAGATTGTAATTTATTTGATTTATTATATCTTTAAAATGATTCTAATTGTAATATTGGTGGGATATATTGCTTGATTTTTAATTTTATTTTATTTTAAAATTCATTTTTTTATCAAGTATACTTGTTTTTTTAACAAATTTTAAATAGGTTCACGTAAATAATGTATAACATCATAAATTACTTGATTTATTTATTTTCAAATAAGATTTATTATGGGGTGAAATTATCAAAAACAGAAATGTGCTCATGTTATTGCTGGTCATGTTTGCAGTTAGCTTGTCACTCAATGTAGTGGCTGCGGTTAATCAAACAGCTGATAATGTACTTTCTGTCGCTGATGAAAGTTCACCTCAGGAACTTGAAATTTCCGATGATGTGGAAAATGGTGCAGATTCAAATAATCTGTCTTCAGATGGCGGCAAAACATTTGAAATCACTCAGATTTCATATGAGAAATATTTCAATCCGAGGGATGGAAAAATTTTGCCAAATTCTGGAATTTCAAGTGGCGATACAATAAAAATCGGAAATATTTCAAACAGAGCATTTGTTATTGACCGTCCTCTTACCGTAATGCCGATTACTCAAAACGATAAGATTACAAACGGGTATATTCATTTAATCAAAGGCAGTGATGGGTCAACAATAACTAATCTGACAATAAACAATACCAAGGGGACATTGACATTCAGAGGCGTTACTGTAGGCCAGCTACACGGTATATGGCTAACCAATTCCAACAACAATTTTATTTCATACAACACAATTAGAATTGCCAATGCGGCTGGAGTTTATGCAATGCCTATGGGATGGTCCAGCAATAATCGGATTGTCTACAATGACATGAAGACATACATCTCCTCTGTCATGATTATGGGTCAGTGCCATTACAATCTGATTTCCCATAACAGTCTGGAGGTTCTCTCATATTCCGACATGTCTGTCACAAATCTTATTTACTTCAACCCCTTCAATCATGCTGATTATTCAGGTTCTCCGTTATGTCTGGGAAATGTCATATCCTATAATTATCTTAAAGGATTCTGCAGTCTCCCTATGTCAATCATCATACAGATGTCATATGCAAATCATGATGGTACAGTGATTGCAAACAATACTGTACTTAAAGGGTCATTCGGTATTAATCTCCAGGGGAATAATCTTTCAGTATATGGTAATGTGGTGGACAATAGTGCTACCGGTATAAGTGTCACCGGAAGTAACTTCACTGTACATGATAACTCTGTCAGTGGAAGTAGTCAGAAATGTGGTATTCAGATAGCAGGTAGGATTAATTCAACATGTGATGTTTATGCCAATAATGTGACATTTACAGATGTGGTGTCTGCTATGAGTATTTTCAACAGTGTCACTGCACATGACAATATCATCAATGTTAAAGGATATGGTGTTGGAGTAGCTGTTGGTGAAGACAACTCCAAAGTATATGACAATAGGATTAAAGTTAATCATGATGATGGAATCACTATATTAGGTAATGGAAATGAAGTTGACAATAATATAATTATCACTAATGCAAGAGGAGTGTCAATACCTGCAAAAGACAATGGTATAAGATATTACAATAACACTATTTCAAGGAATACCATTACAAGTGACAGTCATGGTGTTTATATTGCAGGTTTGGTTTATCGCACTACTATTATAGACAATGTTATAGAGACCAACAGCAGTGTAGGTATCTACAAGGATATCACCGATGAGTTATCAAATATCGAACAGGACAATATGATAAATGGGGTAATATTAAAATCTACCGCAATTGTTGTAAATGATAGCAATTATTATGATTACTTTGATAGGAATGGAGTTTTGACATATACATTTCCTGAAGGCAAAACCAAAGTCATGATTTTAACATTTCTTACAAACAAGAATATAATCCTAAATGAAAAAATCAATGTAATAAGCAATAAGCAAAGCAATTTGCTCTTCAATGTAACAATCACCATCAAAAGCAATGCAAGCGGATCACTTGTTCGTGATTTTAATTTTATAAACAGCAACCGTAAAGCTATTGTACTTGATAATGTAAATGATGTCAGTATTGTTAAAAACAACATTAACTCTGCATTCAATAAAGCTAAAGGTGATAATTCTGTAATCATAATCAGAAATGTTTGTGAAAATTCAGTAATCTCCAATAATAACCTATTTATCAATTCAAAAATTTCCAATGTTTATGCAATTAGTGCAAACGACAGGAAATTGTCCAAAGGATTCCTATTGGCAAACAATACCATGATCATCATCTCTTCCAAAGACTGTGAAGCGATTTCAGTAGGTTCACTGAATTCCAGTCAGTTCATATCAAACAACATCAACATCATTGCAGACGGTGAAGCCTACGGATTTAACATAAAAGGAAGATTATCTGACATGGATGTGTGCGATAATGAGATTATAATACATTCTCTTAAAAAGGCATATCTTGTAAATCTTCAGGGTGTTACAAATACAAATGTATCTGGCAATAAGCTGTATGGACAAAGCAATGAGATTTATGGAATTTCTGCCAATGATTTGAAAAATGCATCAATCATGGGAAATGCCTTATCCGTTTTCACACAAAATTCAGGTAATTCAATAATCAATTCCGACTGCAGGGACTTGGTGATAAGTGATAATCTAATTTACACAAATACCTCAAAACCTATTTTCGTCGTTGAAAATGTGGAAAATAATGTCTATGTCATTGACAACAATAATTATAACATTTATTTTGATGAAGAAGGATGCCTTAGAAATGACCTGATTGGGGGAAAATCAACTTTATTATTATATAATTTAACAGATAACAGAATGCTTAAAGTCAATTCCGATGTCGATATATCATCATATGATGCTGAAATTCCTATATCTGCTTCAATAATTCTTGATGTTAACGCTTCAAATTCAAGGATATATGGAATTACTCTTATAAATTCAACTTTAATTCTAAATAATTCTTCTAATGTAATTATTCAGAATAATGCATTTGTCAATTCATCTTTAACAGTTAACGGGGGACAAAACAATCACTTCAAATACAATAATGTAACTGATTTGTCTAAAATCACAATAATCAATTCAAAATATAATCAAATTTCCAATAACTGCTTTAACGTATCCTCTAAAAGTAAAATAATCTCTCTTGAAAATGCCTGTGATACATTAATCGGCAGCAATATTATAAATGCAAGTTCCGATTCTCTGGTTGTCATCTCTTCAAATGCTTCTTTAAGGGATAATGTCACAGGAAATGAAATTTATGCATCTGGAAATTCAGTTTACGGATATGATGCATTTAATTCAAAACAAGGGGAATTCACAAAAAACAATGTTTACATTGATGGGGAAGGAATAAAACAGGCTGGTGTTTCACTTACAAACTCTTCCGGTTATATGATTGGCGAAAACCGTATTATTTCACACTCTAAGAAAGGTGGAGAATATGCAGTTGAAGTAATTTCCAACAGTAATCTTTCTAATTTCATTGTTGGAAATTATCTGATTAGTTCAAACGGTTTAAAATATGCTGATGTTGCGGTCAATGCTAAATATGATGTGGTTGACTTAAACACTCCTCGTGACATATTTGTATCTTCCAGTGGAAGCGATGAAACAGGTGATGGAAGTGAATCAAATCCTTACGCATCCATTTCTAAAGCAATTAAAAATGCTTTGAACTATTCAGTAATCTATGTTTCCGGCGGAAACTACAATGAATCAAATATTCAGATTAATAAAAATTTAACTCTAATGGCTTTAGGCAATGCTGTTATTGATGCAAACACAAATCAGCTGTTCAATATATCTCTTGATTCCACATTTTCCATTTCAGGATTTAAAATCAGAAATGCACACAATGTTGAAGGTGGATCAGTATTCATTAACAACGGTAAGCTAATAATAAACAATTCTTTCATATCTGATTCCAGTTCCTATTTCGATAATTCCCATCCTGAATTCAGTGAAAATAGAACATATGATGATGGAGGATTGAAAACAGCTTATACCGTAGACTGCAAGAATACAGGTATGGGTGGAGCTATTTTAAACAAAGGAGAATTAATCATAAATTCAAGCGTATTTTCAAATAATTTGGGCCATTATGGAGGAGCAATAGCCAATCTTGGAAAAACATCCATCGAATCAACTTTATTTATCAACAATTTGGGCGTTCATGGGGGGACAATCTACTCCAATACTACATATAAAATGTCCATTAGGAATTCTTTGTTTAACAATAATACTGCTTTAACAACTCTTGACTATTGTAAACTTAGATTATATTCAACCGGATGGTCTATTGATGAGGGAAATCGCCATCAGATAGGTTCAGACTGTGACCTGCCACTTGGAGTGGGCGGAGCGATTTATGCCAACAATGACATGCTTATTGAAAATTCAGAATTCATTTCTAATTCAGCAAGAAGCGGTGGAGCGATAGCAACCCATACTGATTTGCCGGATTTAGAAATAAAGAACAGTACATTTTTAAACAACAGGGCAAACGATACAAGGCGTTCATTAGGTTCAAACAACTTAAATTATTTTGCATTTTCAAGAGGATATGCTGGCGGTGCCATAAGCGGAAATTTCAATAAATTCCATATTTCAGACAGTGAATTTTACTTCAACCAGGCGGTTCAAAATGGTGGAGCTATACAGGCAAGGGCAAAAGACGGAAAAATTATTGATTCAATATTTACTGACAACACTGCCGGAATAAGTGGTGGTGCTTTGGATATTTCAGATAATTTCATTGTGATGAGAACAGTCATCTCAAATAACTCCGCAAGCTATGGTGGAGCGATAGAGTATGATTCCTCAGTATATTATGGTCATATCCAGAATCATTTAAATATTTATAATTCAACAATTTCCGGAAATAAGGCATTGACTAGAGGAGGAGCATTCAACTTCGGCTCAGGAAATATTTCAGTCCATGATTCAAATATTGCCGATAATTTCGCACCTTCCGGAAATACAATATCCACATCAGGGACTACCAACGCAATCGACATGAGATATAACTATTGGGGTGCCAGTTCAGGTCCTGATGATTCAGTATGGTCTGTTGCCAATACACAATTCAGGCCATGGTATGGACAATGGATCAGCTGGAATCCGACAGTTTCTGGAGGGGATTCCCCTTCAAAAGATGACGGTCATAAGGACAATACAAATCCTGTCATAAATCCTAAACATGGAGATAATTCCAAACCTTCAGGCTCAACAAATACAGGTTCAAGTACCTCAACAGGAACAACAATAGGTGGTAAAGGTAACTGGGGATACACAGGTTCTGGTGACGGTTCAAACTTAGGATACAATGGAATCGGAAATAACCATAATGGATTATACTCATCCCTGAACGGAAGGTCATATTCAGGCCAAAGCATTAACGGAATGGCTCCAACAGGCAATTCTTCACATGAATCCAATACAAACGGCAATGTGAACTATGACAGTCTAAGTAAATCCAACAGCTCAAGCTATAATCCTGACTTTTCATCTGTTGGAATGGCTGCAAATGCCGCTTCTTCAGCTTCATCCTCACAAGGGGGATCTTCAGGTGATGCGGGAAGTTCATCAAATGACGCTTCAAGTGTTTCAAAATCTTATGAAATTAAGGAAATTGATGAGTTGTTAAGTGATTCTGATGCAATGATTCAATTTTTAATTTATGCATTCATAACACTATTCCTTTTAATAGTCGGTTACAGGCATAAAAAGGAAGAAAACGAGGAATATTAGGTGGTGTTTTTAATTTTTAAAAAAAAGATTATTTTTTCATTTTTAATTATTTTTGTTGTCATATCATCCATGGCATTAGTCAGTGCTTCAAACGGTAATCTGACAGCTGCAGGGGATGCTCAGCAGGTTAATCATATAGTTCATGTTGCCAATGGCATTAGCGGAAATGCTAATGGAAGTGAATCATCACCCTTTTCCTCAATCGGCGATGCAGTATTAAATGCGCAGAATAAGTCCTGCATAATACTGGAAGACGGAATATATAAGGGTTCATCCAATACCGGAATTGTCATAGATAAGGATTTGACTATAAAGTCCAATTCCGGCACAGCAACAATCGACGGTGAAAATAAATTTTCATTTTTCAATATCAAGCAGGGATGCAATCTTGTTTTAATCAATATAAGATTTGCAAATTCCAATGTCAACGACTATAATCAGATGAGTGCCATATGCAATAGAGGTAACCTGACTGTAATTAATTCAACATTCACTAAAATGAATACAATGATGGGAGCCATATATAATGAGGGAGATTTGACTGTCATAAATTCCAAAATGTCAGATTCCTCTTCAAAAAACATGGCACAGCTGATTACAAATATTGGAAACTGCACAATCATCAACTCAAAAATATCCGATAATCCCTATGTGGTTTCAGGCGTTGAAAATGCGGTTTATAATTTCAACATCTTAAAAATCATTTCATCACAGGTAACTGTTATAAATTCCAATGGAGGATTTGATGAAGACCTTTTTGAAGGTGCCAACATTTCAATTATCGATTCAGCTGTCAGAGATTTGGACATGAACGGAGGAATCGTCAATGCTGTCAACTCCATGTTTGACGGAAAAAATTTCTTCAGGAATGCCAATGTTTCAGTTGCCGATTCCACTTTTACAAAAGACCCATCAATTTTATCCATACATTATTCAAATTTCACTGCAATCCACTCTGTCTTCAGCTCATACATGTCCACAGGTCATTCCAATTTGAACATCACATATTCCATCATTCTTGATGGCATTGTGGGAGGAGGCTTAAACGGATATCTTTACGCACCGTATAACTGGTGGGGATCCAATAAAGGACCGTCATTTTCATATTTCAAATATCACAACACTTCAATGTGGGCTGTTGCAAGCTTTGATTATGAGTCTGGTGAAATTCCGGTTTCTCCAAACGGAACTTTTACAGTCATGCTAAATAAATGGAATGATGGAAATAACACATTTGAATTTGGGCAGAATGAATACATTCCATCAACCACAGTCAAATTCGAATCACAAAACGGTAAATTCAAATATTCATCACTGGTGCTTAATAAGACAGTCAGCAACTATCTGCTTGATAATGTTCTGGACTCACAGGTATTTGCTGTAATCGATTCTCAAAGATTAATGCTCACTGTTGGAAATGGATTGTCTCAAAATACCTATTTCGTATCTCCTGACGGCCATGACGGACCTGATGACGGAAGCTATGAAAAGCCATTCCTTACACTCCAGTATGCAGTTTCCAGGGTGGGAAACGGCAATACAATTTGCATGCTTCCGGGTATGCACAAAAACATTGCAAATTGCGATGTAAACATTGATAAAAACTTGACTATTGTGGGCATGGGCAATGCTGTGCTTCAAAGGGCAAACGCTAAAAACTTGTTTACCATTAGGGAATGGGCAAGTCTTGACATTAAAAATATCAAATTCATAGTCGCTGACAGGGCATATTCCAATGAACTGTTCGTTGTCAGCGGAGGTAATTTAAACATTAACAATTGTTCATTTACTGAAATAACTGCTCCTGAAGTGATTTATACTTCATCTGGAAAAAATAAGCCTGCGCAGGTCATAATTGAAAATACAAAATTTTACGATATTGTGGGTTCGGCTGTAATGGGAAATCCTGTAATCAAAGTATATGATTCAACTTTTGAAAAATTTGCTCCTTATTATCACAGAAGTGGAATTGAAAGTTACAACTGTGTTTTTCCGGTTACAAGATCTATAGAAATTTATGATTCATTATTTAAGGATAATGTAATCGGAATCGTTAATTTGCATCCATTTACCTACTCCAATTCTCTGCTTGGTGTAAGTGCATCTGAAGTGGCTGAAAAGTTTGCCGTTTATGCATACATTGAAAACACGGTATTTGAAAACAATGTATTCAGGGACAATAGTAATTATTACGGAAGCAACGGTATCGGATTGAATATCTATAATAATCACGGTTCATTTCACGGATTTGTCAATAACTGTTCATTTATAAATAACAAAGGAGCAATACTTGCTGCTGATACTGTTGAAAATTCCAGATTCATCAGCAACACCGGACAGGCGAATATGGGAAATCCTATAGTCACAGCTTCCCTAATCAACAATTCAGTATTCATATCAAATGTTAACATGTACAAAAACGGTGAAGCATTCATCGGTGAAGGAATTGCAAGTGCAAATCTGATTCTAAATTCAGTTTTCATTCAAAATAAGGCCGCATTTGGTGGTGCGGTTTCAGATACAAAGGAAATTCATTATTCTGTCTTTGTCAATAACACTGCACAGTATGAGGGCTCAGATATATATTCCTATGATGGTGACGTTGACTACTCTTCAAATTGGTGGGGAGATAATCAGAAGCCCGGAAGCGACAGGATATTCAAGTTTCTTGGAACTTTAACACTCAACGACTGGGTAATAATGACTTTGGAATATCTTTCAAACGAGGAAATCCGGGCAGGATTGAATCATGTCATGTCCAATGGAAGCCTACGTACATTAAATCATGAAATGCCTCAAAGAGCGGTTTACTTTTCTGTTGAAGGTGGAATGATTTCTCCAGAAATCACCTATCTGATCGGAGGGTCTGCAAATGCAGTTCTAAATTATGACAAAAACACAAACGATTTCAAGGCTTATGCAAAAATAGACAATCAGATTTTGGATGTTGACGTTAGAAATTCAAATACAAAAATTATAATGTCTGATGTTTCTTTAAAAGGCAATCAGAATAAGTTTAATATGACTCTGGTCAATGTTAATGGATATAAAATCTCCAATCAGAATCTGGTAGTTGAAATAATTGATAAAAACAATAAAAGTTCCATTTTCACAGTCAAAACTGATGAAAGCGGATTTGCGCAGTTTAATGTGAATTATCCTATTGGAAACTACACTGTAAATGTCAGGTATCTGGGCAACGGATTTTTCGATAAAAGTGGAGCGGCAGCTAAAATTCAGGTATTGCCGTCAATAACATATTTGCTGGCCTATAATCACACTTATTATGGTAAAAATAACCGGTTTCAGGCATTTTTAACTGGTGAAGATGGGGTAAAACTGGTTAATTTAACCTTAAGATATACAATAGTTGATTCAAAAGGCAATGTGAAATCTTTAAGTGTCAATACTGATTCCTATGGTGTTGGGGAGGCAATATTGAGCTTGGATGTTGGCAAATATAAAATCAGATGCGAATATCTGGGTGATTCATGGTATTCTCCAAGCTATTGTGAAGCGGATATTGAAGTCCGTCCGGTAAGGTCAAACATGACCTTGGAAAATGTGACTATGTACGGTCAGGGAAATGTTTATAATATCACTTTAAGGGACGGCTACGGCACTTTAATTCGCGGTGAAAATGTTTATGTTGTAATCTCTCAGGCAAATGTCTCCGATGAGTTTACAGTCAAGACAAATGATAACGGTGTTGCAAGCCTGACCATTAACTATCTTCCGGGAACCTATTCCATTTCTGCAAGATATGTGGGGGATGATTTATACGGTCCTTCCAATGGGTCTGCAGTAATCAAGGTTGAAAAGGTCCTGACAATTGTCTCTGGATTTTATCATGCAACCATTCCTCTCAAGGGATTGTATAATGTGGTTCTGACTGATATGAATGGCCGTCGTTTAATCAATCAAACAGTCAACTTAAATCTTTATCAGGGAAAACTGGTCAAGAAATATAGTGCAAACACAGACGGAAACGGTGAAGCATCATTTGTTATAGATTTAAATGATGGAAACTATTTGGCAACTATGGATTATGGTGGAAACAGATGGTATGCGGATTCATCCAATGGTGCAACAATCATTATAAACAGACAGGCTGTACTGCAGAACATTCAGATAAATGCCAGTGATTTGATGCAGTATTACGGTGAAGACAAGTATTTCATCATCAATTTCACAGATCCAAATGCATATGACCAATACGGTAAGGAGATTCTTGTCACAATTTCTTCAGGAAGTTGGAGTAAGGCATATTCAGTTTATACTGATGCTTTCGGTCTTGCAAGACTTCAAATCAACTTAAATCCTGGGGAATATGACATCAGCTATAAATATTCAAACAGCTATTACAATATCTTCGGGCAGGGGTCCAATAAGATAACAGTATTCAGAACTCCAACTGCAATATTTGCAAATGATATGATTATGAACAGGGGTGATTCCAGAATTCTTGAAATATTCCTGAGGGATGTAAACAACAATCCGGTTAAAAACATGCAAATCAATGCAAGCATTGGAGATATTGAGTATAATCTTACAACCAACGGCGAAGGTATTGCAAGATTGGTCCTTGATTTGGATGTCGGGGAATATATTGTTAAATATGATTTCAACAATCCTAATTACATATCCTCCTCTTCACAATCACGCATCTTGGTTACCGATTCGGATAAAACGCAATCAAATATAATTTCATCAGATGCTATTGGTCTGGACAATCAGTCATTGAATTTTGTAGTTTATCTTAAAGATGCATTAGGAAACGGAATTGCTTCATCCCAAGTTGCTCTTGATATTTTGAGCTTTGACGGTGATGTTGTATTATCAAAATCAGCTTTAAGTGATGAGGCGGGCCGTGCAGTATTTAACCTTAATCTGGATATGGGAAAATACATTGCAAAAGTCTCTTATGGAGGCAATAACTTCTATTTGGGAAGTTCAAATTCAAATTCAATAGTTATCGAGTCCAAAGACAACAGGATTAAAACTGTTCTTTATGCTGGTAGTCTGCAACTGTCTGATTCATCCAAATTTTATGTTGCACTGAGCGATGAAAACGGAACATTGATTGAGAATGCAAGCATCACATTTAAGATAGGCAATAAACAGTACATATCAAAGACAGATGGGCATGGAAAAGCTTATTTAAACGTGTCCTTATCTCCGGATGTTTACAGCATCGTGGCAGTATTTTCAGGCGATATTGGGCACAGGAAAAGTCAGGTTTCATCAAAAATTTTCATATCTGGAATTTCAACACAGTTGCATGCTCAAAAACTGGTCAAATATTACAGAAACGGAACACAATTCCATGCATTGCTTCTGGATTCAGATAATAATCCTATTTCAGGCAAGTCCATTTCCGTTTTGCTTGATGGTGTTGTTTATAACTGCACAACTGATGCAGAAGGGTGGATAACATTAAACATTGAACTGAAACCGGGATTTTATGAGGTTGAGTGTCACTATTATGCTGAAGACTCCTCACAGAATTCATTTGACAGGACAAACATTACTGTCCTTTCCACTGTAATAGGTCAGGATGCAGTGAAATATTATGGTGACAGTCCATATCTTAACGTGACATTTTTAAATGGTGCCGGTGAAATAATAGATAATTCATCATTCATTATTAACATCGACGGCAAGAATTATCATGCTATTTTGAATAATCAAAAGGCATTCTATTTTGATTTGAATCTTATTCCGGGCCAGCATTCAATTTCATTTACAAACCCATATGACGGACTATGCGTAAGCTATAAACTGACAGTCCTTCCTACAGTTGTGGCTAACGGTTTTACCAAGGTATTCAACAACGGATCTTATTATCTTGCATCATTTGTAGACAAAAAAGGAAATCCTCTGAAAAACAGGAACGTGGACATTGTCATTAATGGTATCAAATACATCAAAAAGACTGATGCGAACGGTAATGTCAAACTGTCCATGAATGCGAAACCTGCAACATATTTGATTACTGCTATAAATCCTTCAACTGGAGATTATGTTGAAAATACGGTCAAGGTATTGCCTTCAATCATTGGAAATAAGAATATTGTTATGTATTATGGTGCCGCCAAGTCATATTCTGTAAAAATAATTGGAAAGGATGGAAAAGCTGGGGGTGCCGGCAAAATGGTATTGTTTAAAGTCAACGGCAAAAACTTTAAAGTCAGAACAAATAAAAACGGTTATGCCGGCTTGAAAATTAAATTGTCTCCTAAAGTTTACACAATCACTGCCACTTACAACGGATTTAAGGTTTCCAATAAGGTAATTATCAAACCTCTTTTAGTGGCTAAAAATATTGCTGTTAAAAAGTCAAATGTGGTTAAATTCAATGTTAAACTTGTCAATTCAAAAGGTAAGGCTCTTAGCGGTAAAAAAATAACTTTCAGTATAAAAAATAAAAAATATTCAGCTTTGACAAATAGGAATGGTGTGGCTGTTTTGAAATTAAAGCTGAATCCTGGAAAATACATTGTCAAATCAAGCTACGGTAAATCCATTATTTCAAACGTGATTCTCGTTAAAAATTAGTATTCGAAATATAAAAGGAAAGGTTAATTAAAATAATACCTGTGGAGTATTATTTATTTTATTGATCTTTTCATCTGTTTTATTAAGATTAATAAATTTTTTTAAAAGTATTTTGTGGAATCTTAAATATAAAAAGAGTAATTTTTTAAAAGCCGAGGGAAAATATGTTCCCTAGACTTAAACTGAAATAATTTTTTTAGTAACAATAGATGTTACAATTAATACTTGGATTCACGTTTTATTTAAATATATAGTTATTTTAGTTTGCCTAAAATTCAATTTTAATTGTATTCGATTCATTAGTAAAAAATAAATTCTATGAACAGTCAAATATTCATTACAATATGTTCAGTCATTTTTTTTAAATTTAACTAAACTTGTTATCATAAATAAAAAAATATATTTGTGTTCATTTTTTTTTTAACTGCTATATAATTTTTCATAACATTAGTAGTTTCATATTGAATTTGGTTTTATTGAGTTAATATTTGGAAAAACTAAAATTTAACTCATTATATTTTATTTTAAGGTGTAAGTAAGCACTTACACTCGAAAATATTTATATGTAACTTATTTTAGATAATTAATTGTGCTATGGGGAGTTAATTCTTGGAATTGATGTTCGCATGGTTCATAAATTAAATATCCGTTTAGTATAAGATGAAGTATTTTATTAGATTTCATACAAATTACTCGATTCAACACTTGTTTGCGGTGTAGCGCTGCAAAAGTGTTAATCTTTTTCTCCATTATTATCTTTTTTTACAATTTAACTTATTTTATAAATCTTAATCAGTTGGTTAAAGATTAGGACGAAAATGTCTGTAAAAGTTAGGATTATTCAGGTTATTTATCTTAAGGCCTTTACATTCAATCAGCTCATTGTAAGTTATTTATTAATTTCAGTGCTGATTTAAATCAAAAAAATTATTTAATCTGGAATAATTATCATTCAGAATTAATAATATGTTTTAAATATTCTAATTAAAATAATATAAATCATAAAAGAAATTTTTAAGGGGGTGACACAATTAAAAATAGGGTTGTTTTGATATTATTCATTGGAATTATTCTTATTTCATCCGTATCTGCAATCAGTGCTGCGGAAATTGATGAAAATCAGACTGATGACTTTGCAGTGCCTGCTGATGAATCCGCATCAGAAGAATCTCAGGAGGTATTATCTGCTTCAGATTCAGCTGAACCTACTTTAGGTAGTTCTAATGCTCCATTGGAATCTAACGCATATCTTGTATTGGATAATGATGCTAGTAAAGAAGATGTTCATATTGGAGAGTATTTCAAATGGATTTTAACAGTTGAAAATTACGGTCCTGACACTGCAAAAAATGTTAAAGTTCACGATTCATTGCCAAGAGGATTACAATATGTCGGACATACTGCCACCAAAGGAACCTTCGATCCTGCAACTGGAATTTGGGACATTGGTGATTTAACATTTAAAGACGGTTTTGCACAGTTATTCATTCTTGTAAAAGCGTTAACTAGTGGTGAAAAAATAAATAAGGCATTCATAACCACTGATTCAAACAATACCAATGAAATAACTTTTGAACAGGAGGAAATCGATGTAAGTGATGATGCAAAGGTATCAGGATTTGAAAAAGAGGCACAGGCAAAAATGTATCCTACAGGAAATCCGATATTTTTGATTTTAGTGGCAATATTTGCTTTATTCATTCTGGTTATTAGAAGATAATCGGAAACATTCTATTTTTTTTAATTTTATTTTTCCCAATTTGGGAGACTCTCTGATTTTTTTGCAAAATATTTTAAATGAAATTTTAATTGGCGAATTGTCCATTCTCATTTTTAAAAAAATAAATTGTAAAAGGTTTTACCCTTTTACCTGTTGGTAATTATTACTTTTTTGGTTACTTTGTTAAAGTAGCCGTTACCCAAATAGCTGATTACTGCAATGTAGTTTGCTTTTTTAGTTAATTGGGTAATTTTAAATGTTGCTTTTCCCAGTGAATTGGTGAAAGCGGAGTATGTCCTGCCGTTAACTTTTATGAAAACTTTCACTTTTTTCATTGCCTTGTTCTTGTCGGTTTTAAGGATTATAGAGTATGGTTTAACTTTTATTTTTGAGTTAAATGTCCTTTTGGCTGCATATATTTTTGGTGTTGCCTTTTTAACAAGAACCTTGCTTGTGCCGGTTGATTTGATGTAGTTGGCACTGCCTGCAAAAGTGATTTTTATGGCATGTGTCTTAGGAACCAGATTTGTTGGAATAGCAAAGACAACCTGTCCGTTTGCATTTGTAGTCAGGGTTTTTGAAACTCTGTTAATTACAACGTTAATTTTCTGACCGGATAGTGCAACATTATTTGCATCTGTCAGTCTGATGATAATGTTTCTGCTTGATCCAAAAGTGGTGATCTGAGTTGTTGCCTTTATCTTGGTTTTCAATGCATTTACTGTGACTGGAACGCTGACGGATACTGGAGCATGATCCTCGTCAGGTATTGTTGTAACGATTAAAGTGTAATTTCCAGCATTCAGTTTTGAAATGCTGACTGTGCTGCCGTTAATGTTTACGGTATCGTTTTTACCATTGATAGTTGCATAAAATCCGGTTGCACCTGTGAATGTTATGTTGGTTGTGCCGGTTTTTCCAAAGTCAAATACTACTGCATTTGAATATGTGACTGTTGATGCAATTTTAGTTACGGTTATTGTCGCTGTTGCTGTTGCAGGGTTGTGGTTTTCGTCACTCACTGTTGTCACTTCTAATGTGTATGTTCTAACAGTCAGGTTTTTGACTGTTACCATATTGCCTTCTTTTGTTATTTCCGCTTCAGGATGGTCTTTAACAATAGCATTGTAGTCGCTGGCTCCATCCAGTGTGATACTGGAAGATCCGCTTGCACCGTACTCAAATGAAATGTCGGAAGCGCTGATGGAGGAGTCTGCTCTGTTTACTTTAAACTCTGCGGTCTTTTCATCTGCGTTAAAGTATTTGTCTCCTTCAAATGCAATGGTTAGGGAGTAATTTCCTGCATTAAGATTGCTCATGCTGTATGTTCCCTTGCCGTTTGTGATGCTGATTTCCTCACCGTCAACGGTAACTTTGCCTGTCACGTTTGCATTGATTTCTATGTTTATGGTTGCGGTTTCACCAAATATGATGTCAAGAGCGCTGATGTTTAAGTTCGGATTTTCCTTTGCTTTGACAACAATGTTTGTTGTTTTACTTGCTTTTAGATATTTGTCATCACCTGCGTAGTTGACTTCAACAGTCAGATTGCCGGAAATTAGGGTTTTTATTGTGGTTGTGGCTTTTCCGTCCATCAATGTTATTATGTTGCCGTTTATATCTACAATTCCAGTGGCATTGGCGATTGTTATGGTAATGTTCAAATCACTTCCTTCAATCGCTTCACCAGCAGTTATTTCAATGACAGGAGTTAATTTAGTAACCTTGAATGAAGTAGTATTTTCAACCGGATTATAGTCATCATTTCCTTCAAATTTAACAGCAACATCATAAGTTCCAGCTTTTAAACCTGAAATATTTTGACTAGCTTTACCGTTTGTTACAGTTACAGTGTAATTAAAACCACCAGCACTAACTAAAACTTCACCATTGATTGCTTCATCCATTTCAATATTGACAACAGCAGTTTCACCGAAATTGATGTTTTCTACTGTAACTTTTAAGTCAGAATCAGCAGGAACAGAAGCAGCTTTAACAGTGAAGTCATTTTGATAGAAGTCCCAGTCTCCATAAACTGTTTCTTCACCATGGCCAAATTCTACCCAAATATGTGTACCTTCATCAAGAACACCTAAATCTATTGCAACTGGTCCTTTACCGATGATGTCTTCTAAAGATTCTTTGGAATAGATTTGATTGTCTTTGAATATTGCATATTCATTGTACCAGCGTGGGAACCAGTCATCAACATCATCCACATCAGGAACAATTTTTTCAGAATCCCCAATGATAATTTCAAGTGAATAACCGTCCCAATCACCTTCAGGAATATCAGCGTAAATTATGGTGTGAATTCCATCATCTTCAGTGGTTGAACCCATTGTGAAATTCATGTCTCCTTTTTGTTTTACAACTGTGAAAGTGCCGCTGCCGATTTCAACAGGCTCATCACTACCTTTAACCAAATAGACAACAGCATTATAATCACCAACATCAAGGAATCCATATTCATTTAATAATTCTTTATCGAATTCTCCAGGGGTAACTTTCCACAAGTCACAAAGTTCCATTTCACCATCGTCATCTTCCGCATAGAATAAAGTGGTGCAATTGAATGCCAATTCATCATTAATATAAATTAATATTCTGTTGGATTCAGAGAGTACATTATCACCGAATTTGAAAGTGAACAGGAACGGCACACCATGTTGATATCGGGATTCATTAAGAATTACAACTCCCGCATAATCCGGATTGAGATTGCATGTAATGTTTCCATTAAATACTTCAGTATAGTCAGGACTGAAATATTCTTCAGCATATACACCATCAATATATTCACCAATATTTGAATGGTCATCCAAACCGCCAGGAACGCTTGGGTAGTGAACAATTCTGATATTATAAGTACCTGATTCGTTAATTCCCAAATCAGCCAATGTTATATCCAGTTCAGAAGCTCCTTGAGCATGACCTGTTAAACGGAAGAGTTCAAGTTCTCTTCCCCAATAGCTTCTGACATAACTTAGAAATGCCTCTTCATCAGGAGCAAATCTATCATTATAATCATCATCTTCTTCTCTCCAATCGAAATTATCTTTCCAGGTATTGAAGCTTACATTTCCTAAATTCTCAACTTTTTTTCCGTTTACATATATAATGAAATATCCTCCACCAAGATCAATGTAGATGGATTGTCTGTCTGAATCTGACCAGAGATGTATTGCAGTATCAGATTCATGCAATATCAAATCATCTGAAACTTCAAAGTGGAACTGTTTTTCTATATCCTCTTTTAGAACAACCTTATAGAGATAGTCATCAAATCGGATACGTTTTTGGATTAATGAATTGACCCCATAAGTAAAGCTGACCAATATGTCTTTACCTTCAGGAAGCATGTCCATAATTTCATCCAGTCCGATAAAGTATGTATAACCTACACTTCCATAGTCATATTCCTTATCGCATTCAGACAAGGATTTTGAAAATATGTCAGTTGTGCCGTCATTAACAGTTACAGTTCCTTCAGTTATATTAAGTGCATTGGATATTGTTATAATAACAAATCTACCATCAAATTTAGGACCCATCAGTTCAGGATTGTTTGTGGTTCCTGTAGTTAGATTACCATAGAATGCATCAAATTCTAGGCGTTTTAAATCAATATCATCATGTCCAATGAAGTATGTACCATTATCTTCTAAAATGATATCATTATATTCGTTATCTTCTGTAATTGCAGATTCCCCATTTCCAAATTTAGCTTCAAGACGGAAAGTCAGCATATCCTTATCTTTGAATTTTGTCATATCCAAAGGAACTTCAAATCCAAGCGCATGTCGACTTGAACTGTAGAATCCATAAAGATCACGCACATTTAAAGTTTCATATTCCTGCCCATTTAAAATTATATGAAGAGTTACTTCAATACCGTCAAACTCATCTTTTTGCGGAATAAATACACGACCCACATCAACATATGAAACCTTTTCAAATATGTATCCATCTTCATCTTGAGTGTTGAATTCGAATATAATGTCTTCTAAAAATTCTTCTTCACCATCCTCTTGTTCTTCACCGTCAACATGACCTATCCTATAACGATATACTTCAGAATCAGCATTTGTAACAGTAAGAGTGAATATTCTGAATGCACCGTCAGCTTCAAATCCCAAATCACTTAAAGCCCATACTTTCCATTCACCATAATCCTGTGAAGTAATTTCATAAATTTCTTCATGAATTTGTTCCAAATCATCATCAGTTTCTTTTTCTGTAATAATTGTTACAGTACCTTCAGCATTTTGAGGAACATATAATCTCATGGTTTCGGTAGTAAATTGAATCATTGCTCTGAAAACATCTTCATTAAATTCAGATACGCTTATTGTCTTGTTTAAAAGGATTTCAGAATATTCACCATTACCAAATTCAACTGCAATGGTGTATTCTCCTGCTTGAGAGATTCCTAACGCTTCCAAATCCCAATCATTGTATGTTCTGTCATTTTCATCATCGAATTCAACTTCCCATGACACCACTTCATCATCATTTACATATATGTGGAAAATAGCTCCTTCATAATCTCTTGGAGCATCAATTGATATTACATTGCCTTCAGCATCTGTGTAAAGAATTCCTCTTTCATCGTTTTCATCCCAAATACCAATGTAAAGTTCATCATCTTCAGAGTTTAATTCTTCAAATCTGATAGTGTTTTCACCTAAAAAAATCTTGTACTCCTTGCTTGCAACTTCATTGCCGTCTTCATCTAAAAACGCGAAAACAACAATATCCTCATCTGAAAGATTATTCCAATTAGTTAAGCTATTTGGTGAAAATGAACAGACATAATGTCCATCACTCTCACTCCACCAGTGGGCGCCTTCTTCAAAGTTGACTGATTCCTCGAATAAAGTGTAATCTCCACTGGTTACAATTACTTTACCATCTGTAACATCACTTGGAAGATTAATCCATACAAAATCATTGTCATCATTTGCGGATAACTCATCACCAGACACATCAATACTAACATAATCTCCAGGATTGTGAGCATCCAATTCAAATCTAATAATATTCTCATTAATCACTAATTTATAGTTAGCACCATTCCATATTTCATTACCTTCCTCGTCTAAAAAAGCAAATCTGAATACAGTTCCATCATCGATATCATCGAAAATATACCTGCCGTTATCACTTAAGGAAATATCATATATATGATCATCTCTAATATGGTTAGGATTAAAATCATTTAAAGCTTTATTAAATAAAAATATATCATCTTCAGCCACAATAGAAATATTTCCATTCATGTTCTCTGGAACAGTGAGAGCAGCTATGAAATATCCACTTAAATCTGGAGAAGAAACATCAAATCCTTGTGGATCATCATCAAGCCAAAGTTCAAAAGAGTTTTCCTCACCTTCATTTTCTCGAGGCAATACATTAAAAGCAGTACTTGCACTTCCGCAAGTTACAGAATAATATCCCACAGGCAAATCATAAAATTCTAAAGTTCCAACACCGCCATTAGCAATTAAAGAAAAAGTTTGATTAGAAACAGTTATTTGAACTTCACCATCTGGCCCATGATAAATAACAGTTGCATTTTCACCTTCATAAATATCTGAAGCAGAAAGGCTAATCACATTAAAATTAATATCTGTTGAATTAGAAATTATATCCCTTTCTGAAGATTTGAGAGCGTCAATGCCTCCCCGATTAGATACCAATTCATCATCTGAAACAGCGACAACTTCATTCTCACTGTTTTCAGAAATTTTTTCATCATCAACAAAAGCATCAACAGACACTTCGTCGACATCTTCACTAACTGTCAGATTGTCTGATGAGACATCATCACTTGCACTGACAGCTCCAATTGTTAAAATAGCCAGCAACACCAATGTTACTAGCATTAACTTTTTAACCTTCATAATATTTCTCCCAATATTTAAAGTATTATTTACTTATAAAGTTTTTGCAGTTGTCTTTATATGTCTAATATCTGTTTAGAAAGTATATAAGTGATGTAAAGTTTTTTGTTTATGCTGCTTGCCGGTTTCAGTTTCCCTTTATTTGTCTAAAAAAGAGGTTTGTAATTTATTTTTACATCATGGTGATATGTATTCTAATTTTTGCATTTAATCGGTTTTTAATTAATTTTTAAAAATTTCATGTAATTTTAATCATTTTTTTAAAAAACCATATTATTTATATCAGTTTGTACAAATTTAATATTAAAGAATGGTTATTATGGATGACGAAGTACTTAAGGAATTGGCTTATGTTGTAAGTTCTAAATATCGTGTAAAATCCTTAATCCATTTAGACAATACTGTTCAAACACCAACAACACTATCTGAAATCGCAGGAATGAAACCGAGCCTTGTTTCAAGGGCACTGAAAGAAATGGAAGGGCATGGAATTGTAGAATGCATAAGCGATGATGATGCAAAAAAGGCAAGGCCTTACCTGATTACTCCTCTTGGTGAAGCTATCCTTGACATGATTGCCGAGGATTCAGGATTGAATGATCTTTTTGATGTGGAGTAGTTGTTAATATTTTCTTTCACTGTCCGGTAATTACCGGACTATTTTTTTTATTTTTTTTGCCGGTGAATTTTTAGTTTGTCCAAAATACTGAATCCTGTCCATCATTTTGTTTAAATCATTCACTAATTCTGGATGTAAAAGATTATAACTTTGTTATAAATAGTAATTGTATACTACATATCTTAATTATGATATGTTTGGATAATTTTAACTTTAAATTTTTTACATATTTTAAATTAATATAAATTTTATTGCCAAACTGTATAATTTATATACTAGAATGGGCAATCTATTATTACTACTGTAAAAAATTATTGATGGTGGTATTATGAATTACAAAAAGTTCGGTATAGTCGGCACAATCCTAATAATGATTTGCGCATTAGCAATGGTGACTGCAGTAAGCAGTGCCGAAGCAGCAACAAATGATGATAATTGCACATTACAGATAAATACAACTGCAAAATGGAGATTGGACCTGACAGTTGACGGCAAATACTCCTCTGATGAAGGGGTGGGATCAAAGACCATTAACTTAAACACTACTGATTTGAAAATGGCAAGCGTAACTGTCAACCAGTACGGGGGCGGTGCAACCAATGTCACACTGCTTAAAGGAAACAAAACTCTTGAAAAAGGAAAATCAACTGGTGATGGTATAGAAACAATCTACTTCTATTATCAGACTGATTAACCTTCTTTTTTTATTATTTTTTTTGATTAAAATGAAATATAAATTGCTCTTATTTTTATTGATTTTTGTCTTTGCAGCTTCGGTTTCTGCAACAGACAACAGTACGATTTCAGCGGACGGGGAAAATATTCTTGAGGCTGTCGATGAGATTTCCCTTGAGGTTAGTATTGATGAGGATATCCTGGCGGATTCACAGATAAGCGTTCGTGATGGAGACTCAATCCAGTCAGCCATAGACAGGGCAAGTCCCGGAAGCACAATAGTCGTTGAAAAGGGAACTTATGAGGAGGACCTCAAAGTCTCAAAGGAGCTTTCATTGGTAGGTAATGGAGCTGTTGTAAAATCAGCAAAAACAGCTTTCATGATTCTTCCCGATGCAAACAACACTTCCATTTCAGGCTTTGACATTCGCATTTCAGACGTTAATGGAACAGGAATCTATATCAATGCAAGCGGATGCAGAATTACAGACAATAAAATTGCCGGCGGAAACATCGGAATTGCAACAGATGACTATGCAAGAAACGTGTCCGGTGAGATCATAATAAGGGTAATCAACAATACTCTGATTGCTGGAAATAACATAACCAACATGAACTGTGCCGGAATATCCGTCAACACCTACAATCCGACAGTTTCGAGAAACAGGGTTACAAATGTCATCAACACTCGTGAAAACGGAACTGCAATCGGAATTAAGATAAACGGAATAGGAATAATTGCAGATGATTTGACTGTCCGGGTAACGGACAACTATGTTTCGAATGTCAAGTCGCTGAGGGATTCTGCATACGGCCTTGACGTTGGAGGAAACAGCATTTTCGACACCCTGACAGGTTTTGATGTTGCAGGAAACATTGTCAAAAACATTCTGGCGGCTGTTGAGGCATACGGCGTAAACATAGGCATATTTTCCCTCAACACAACACTTCCTACAATTGACGTGTCCGATTTGGATATAGGCCACATATCAACAAGCAGCAATGAAAACGCATCTGCAACAGGCCTGAGTGTTTCTGTAACAACAATCGGACAGAACGACACATCAAAAACACTGATTCATGACATCAACGTTCGTGACGTGAAGGCACTCGGCAAAAACTCCAAGGCAACTGGAATCACAACAACCGGTGTGGGATGTGTTGATTTATATGTTTCAGACAGTGTGGTGAAAAATATCCGCGCAACCAAACTCCTTACCGGGATTTCAGCTACCGGAATAGAGTATACAAACTTCAAGGCGATGATTGACGTTTCAAAAAATAATCTGACAGACCTTGTGGCCTCCAACATAAATGCAATAAATGTGGTGTCACTTGGAAACGCAAGAATCAACAAGAACCTGATATATGACATCAAATCAGACAAGGGCGTGATGATAACAGGACTCACGCTAAGCATTGATGCTGGCGGCGTCAACGTAACAATTCCTCAGAACGCAACAATTGATGAGATAATAGATTTCATAAAGAATCTCGACAAGAAGTTCAACAACACAAACTTCACAGTCAACGGAAATTTCACCGCAATGGGAAACAACCTTGAAGGAAGCGGTACCGAAACCGGATTTGCTGTTATAAGACCTGCCGAAATACACTATAACCGTGGGGTGAACTTGAAATACAATGTCATAAAGGACAGCACAAGAAGGTTCATTCTTGAATCATATGACTACGACCCTAGCATGTCCAATGAGGAGCTTGCATATCTGCTTTTGAAGTCACAGGAAATGTTTGAAAACTGTACAGAAGAGGAACTTCGAAACATGAGCGTGTCAATGGGTGCATTTTTAGGTCAGATGTTCGGAAATCTTGACAATGCAACCGCAGGCGTGGTTGATGCAAGGTTCAACTGGTGGGGAAGCAATTCAAGACCGTCCCCTTCCAAATTCAGGGCAAACACAGGTAGTGTCGCATACGGACCATGGCTTGTCATGACCGTCCGGGCAAATCCGAAAGTCATTGAAAAAGGTGAATACTCAAAAATAACTGTTGATGTCTACACAGATTCCCTGGGAAGGGATCATTCTGCAAATGCAAGGTTCTTCTTTTCAGGGCCAAGGGTAACACTTTCAAGTGACCTTGGAAGCTTCAACGGCAAAAAATCAATCACATTGAACTGGACAAACGGAAAGGCAACCGCATACATGAAGGGTGAGCGGGACGGCATTGCTACAGTAACTGCATCCGACTACGGCAACGCTTCGACAACTGTGATAATCGGCGGAAAAAATCACAACGGTTCCTTTTATGGTGAGGGATCTCAGATTGAAAGGGTCGATGTCGAGTCCGCCTGCGGAAATCCGGTTTTGATGCTGGTTGTGGTTATTTTGATGAGTCTTGTGGGACTGTATAGGAAAGACTGACTGAAAATGGTAATTAATATTATCAAGGTGGATGATGCAATCGTTTTTCTTGATAATATTATTTTTTTATTTTTAATTACTCCAATAATCACTTTTTAAATTATATATTCTTGTTTAATGGATATCTGTCTGTTTAGTTTTGATGCCTCATATAAACCTGGATATCACAATAACCTTATGAACATCCATGATTAATGAAGCAGATATCTTACAATGCCTATGGATTGGTGGTAACTCTTAGGGTTCCATATTTTTACCTATGAACTTTCTATTTTAGTTTGTCAGAAATAAGATACACAAATGAAAGAGACTGCTTTATTTGAGTTATATAATTTATAAAATAGAATATATATCATGTTCAATAAAAAATTAATTTTCACCTTAATCATATTCTTAATGGCAATTTCGTCGGTTTGTGCAAGTGATTTTAACTCAACCGGTGACAGCTATAACAACAGTGGGAGCAATATTGAAGCGGTCTTAGAGAATGCTTCTGAGCTTTCACTTACCAGTTCAGAAGGGGAGATACTTGACGATACTGGTTCTGAGGCATTAAATGCAGGACAAACAGTATATTTTGATGCATCAGCAAAAAGTGACGGTACAGGTACAAAATCAAGCCCATATAAATATTTATACGACAATAGAATAACCTCAGGAATGACCGCTTATTTTGCTAATGGAATTTATTCTTATTCCGGTTCTGGAAAAATTAGCTCAACAACAACTTTTATAGGTCAAAGCAGGGAAAATACAATTATCAAATCCATTGCATCTTATTATTTTGACCTGACAGTTTCATCAAATTCCAAGTTAATCCTAAATGATTTGACATTTGACTACGGTCATATAATAAATAACGGAGATTTGAATGCTGATAATGTGGTGTTTAAAAATTCAGTCTGTGATTATTCTCCGGAGTATTCAACATTTTCTGATTTTTCCTGCGGAGGAGTAATATTCAGTGATGCACCAACAGAATATGAGGTCTGCAATATAAACCTCAACAATTGTTATTTCGATGCAAATCACGCAAGACATGGTGGAGTCATTGCTGCAAACTATACAAATATCATTATTACCAATTGCGTTTTTTCTGATTCATCAGCAAACAGGTCCGGAGGCGCAATTTACAGTTTGAATTCTGATCTGACCATTTCAAAATCTTCATTTTCCAAAAGCAATGCAAGATATGGTGGTGCAATCTATAGTGAAAACGGCGAACTCACAATTACCGATTCCAATTTTACCACGTCCCGGGCATATGGTTTTGGGGGAGCAATAGCCTGTCAATTAACGGTTCTGGAAATTGAAAACACTAACTTTTTGAATTATAATTCATTGACTGATT
Organism: uncultured Methanobrevibacter sp.; assembly: GCF_946184425.1. GTDB lineage: Archaea > Methanobacteriota > Methanobacteria > Methanobacteriales > Methanobacteriaceae > Methanocatella. The sequence goes on from NZ_CAMHFP010000004.1 coordinate 77,838, forward strand.
CAGGCGGTGCCATATATGGCGAAAGGACTGAATTCACCATTTCAAAATCCAGCTTTACAAATGGTCGTGCTGATTTTGGAGGTGCAATATGTAGCTTGGGCGGATATATATCAGTTTCAAACACCAATTTCCAAAACAACACTGCTAATTACGGCGGATCTATTTTCAATATGTATAATTCCATGTATATCTATCATTCTAATTTCAAAAGTTCTTCTGCCGTTTATGGCAATGCAATATGCAGCTATCTTGCAGATATGGTTGATTTATACAACAATGTCTTTATAAATTCCAATGGCCTGTATATCTTTGCAAGATACAACACATTAATTAGTAATAACGAAAATACTGGGCTGACAAATATTGAGGTATTCAACACTACATTGTTTGATATTGGAAGCAATGTTATAGCACCTGTAATCAATTATTCACCACAATCTCAAAGCACCATTCCTGCATCCTACGATTCAAGGGATTATGGTTATGTGACTCCTGTCAAAAATCAGATGTATGGAGGTAATTGCTGGGCTTTTGCAAGCATTGCAACATTGGAAATATGTCTTAAAAAAGCAACAGGGATTGAATTTGATTTTTCAGAAGAAAACATTAAAAATCTCATGGCAAGGTACTCTTTGGTTGGAACAGACCGCTATCCGAACGATGGGGGAGTAGATTCAATTGCATTCGGATATTTCACTGACTGGTTAGGTCCGATTTATGATTCTGCAGATGTTTATGATGATTATTCAGCATTGTCCAGTATCTATTCACCTATTTTGCATGTTCAGAATGTTTATTTCCTGCCTGTTAGAAAGGATTCCTCTGATAACAATGCAATCAAAAGGGCAATAATGGACTATGGTGCAGTTGCAGCAAGTACCGCTTGGGATACCGGATATCATGCAATTACTCTAGTTGGATGGAATGATAAATTTAACGGCAATGATTATTTCGGCAATTATGCAAAAGGTGCATGGATTGTTAAAAACAGCTGGGGTTTTGATACCGAAGATGACGGTTATGTCTACATGTCGTATGAAAGACCTTTCAGAGCTGATGACGAGGAATTCCATTATATTTATACATATATATTCAATGACACTGAAAGCTATGTGAGAAACTATCAGTATGATTTAGGAGGATTTAATTTCTTTGATTCATCATCAAGCAGCGACGTAAAGTATAAGAATATCTTTTTTGCACAGGAAAATGAAATCCTGTCAGCATTTTCAACAATTTTTAAAGAACCTACAAGCTATGAGGTAACTGTCTACAAGGGAAATGCACTGGTTTTAACCCAAAGAGGATACAGTCCTGCGGGATATTATACAATTCCATTTAAAACCAAAACTTTACTGTCAAAAGGAGATGAGTTTACAATATGCATTAAAAATTTAAATTCAGGTATAAAGTACATTCCAATGTCCACAGCCAGCATATTTAACTTGGGAACTTTCGAAGACGGGATTTCATATATTGATTTGGGTAGCGGATGGTGCAATTTATATAATTATCATGATTCACCTAAAGTGGCATGCATCAAGGCATTCACTACTCCTTTGGCTCTGAATGAAGTTAAATTAAACTCAGACAAGTTTACAAGTATCAATGTCAATGAAAAAATCACTGTCAATTTCAATTTAGACAATGCCCAAATAAACAGAGGTTTTGTAACAGTCAATATTGACGATAAGACATATTATACACCAGTCATAAACGGCAAAGCCAGTTTTAAAGTTAGTTTCAACACTATTGGAACCCATACTTTAAAGGCACAGTACAAAAATAATCTCTATTCGTCCAACCAGGTCAGTTTCACTTTCAATGTAATCGACTCTTCAGGTATAATAGTTATTTCCGCTTCCGACCTAATCAAGTACTACGGATCTTCTGACATGTTTTCCATTCGCATCACCAATAACGGCAAGACTGTAAGCGGTGCAGTCGTCAAATACACTATTGGCACAACAACCAAAACAGTTACAACAGGAAGTGACGGTTTTGCTTATGCTGATATTGATTTGGCTCCTGGATCATATGACGTCACATCAGAATATGGTGGCAAATCACTGTCTTCCAAAATAACTGTTAAATCCACAATTTCCGTATCTGATTTGACTTATGATTATGGAAGCTCATATCTTAAGGCAACTTTTTTAAACACTGCCGGAAATGCGCTTTCAAACACTCAGGTTAAATTCAAGATTGGAAATACTGAGTATCTGGCTACAACCAACAGTAACGGTGTTGCATCAACTTCCGTCAAACTGAATGTGGGAACATACACAGTATATGCAATAAATCCTCAAAATACTGAAACAAAATCATTTAAGCTGACTGTGAAAAAGGCATCTTCCGTAATTTCAATTACGTCAGCTAAAAGCGGCGATAAAGTGACATTAACTGCAACATTAACACCTTCTGCATCCACAGGAAATGTGATTTTCACTGTTGGGGGAAATCAAGTTAATTTTACATCACTTATCAGCAACGGAAAAGCCACATTAACATTAACACTTAATGACGGCACATACCATGCATATGTAAGTTATGCAGGTGACAGCAACGTGTATTCATCCAAGTCATCCACAATATCATTTACCGTCGCCGCACACGATTTTGTTATTTCAGCTCCTGATTTTACCAAATATTACAGCTCTGCAAAAAAAATGTCAATTAGACTAACCGATAACGGAGAACCTGTTGCAGGTGCAGCAGTCAAATGTCTATTTGAGGATAAAACTTATACTTTTACAACAGACAGTGAAGGTTTTTCAGACTTTATAATTGATTTAAATCCCGGAACATATACTCTTACATTCCAGTACGCCGGCAAGTCAGTTACATCCAAAATAACTGTTAAATCTACAATTTCCGTATCTGATTTGACTTATGACTATGGAAGCTCATATCTTAAGGCAACTTTTTTAAACACTGCCGGAATTGCACTTTCAAATGCCAAGGTCAGCTTTAAAATCGGAAATTCTCTTTACAGTGCTACAACAAACAGCAACGGTGTCGCATCACTGAGAGTCAATCTGAATCCCGGAACTTATAATGTAAATGCAGTCAACCCTTCAAGCAATGAAACAAAATCATTCAAGTTGACTGTCGAGCAGGTAATTAGAATTTTTGTAAATGATTTTGTAAAAGTTTATGGTGACTCTAAAAAATTAATAATTACTGTTAAGGACGGCAAAGGCAAACCTGTTGCAAACCAATTGGTTAAAATCGATGTGTCAATAGAATTTGGAAGTTTTTATAAATCTTACAGTATAAAAACCAATTCAAAAGGCCAAGTGATAATTAGCTTTAATCCTATGCCAAATGACTATGAGGCAGATATTTACAGTGGCGGGGACTATGGATTCATATGGATTACAGTTAACAAGGCAACCCCTAAATTCGTTGCATTAAACAAGGTCTTTAAGCGCACAGTAAAAACCAAAGTATATAATGTGGCCTTAAAAAGCAATACCAATAAGCCGATGAAAAACGTGAGGCTTGTTTTGAAGGTTGGCGGTAAGAACTATGTTGCCAAAACCAATGCCAGAGGTATTGCAACATTCAAGATTACCAAACTGGTTAAAAAGGGCACATTCGTAGCGTCAATTTCCTATGCGGGAAATTCCTACTATAATAAGGTCATCAAAAAAGTCAGATTATATGTCAGATAGGAGATTCATTTTCTCCTTTTTTTTTTTTAATGACATCCAAGTTTACAAGCAACAAAATATTTTGTATTTTATGGTGATATTTATGACAAATATTTTTAAAACATACGGGGATTTTTTTAGAACTGTTGGACCAGTTTTGTTTTTTATAGGCATTATCTCTTGGATTTTGATAAATATTTTTCCAAATCAAGTTTATCTAAAACCCAATTTATTTATATTGTGCCATTATTTGACACTTTTAATACCGCTTGGCATTATCCTCTTTTTTTCTCATAGATTTTTGTATCATGTTGATTATCACACAGAGGATTTTGATTTTTTTACAACTAAAATTCATAATTCATTTGAAAACCCTTGGGAAAAGGAACATTGCTCACACGAGAATTATGAAGAGATGAAATTCAGTGCTTCCGGAAGAGTTAAACGAGTTATACAGATTAAAGATAGACGCATCAGCAATATATATGTGGAAAGGACCATAAGAACTAAAACAGGGCGAGATTATTTTAAAATATATTACCTGTTTTTCAACTCTGAAAAGGAGCGGGCGGAAAATGAGGAGCGTCTTGTGAAGAAATATAGAGAAATGCATGACAACTGCCATACAGGACATTATTCGGCTGAAAATATTCTAATTGTATTTCAATGTTATACCTTTAGCATTTATGGTATAAAAAGAGCTTATCCTTTCACAAAATATCTTGTGATACGAAAAGCAGTGAAAAACATTAAACTGAGATCATTAACAGAGTTGCAGGAGATAATGGTCAAAAAAGAAAAAGAGCAAAAGGCTCAGCTTATAAACATCTCCAAGGATTCCTCGCTTGATATTTCCAGACGCAAATCTGCAATCAGCCTTATCGATGATAATTCCATTTTGGCTGACATAGCCCTGAATGACAGTGACAGTGAGGCCTCACTTGAAGCGGCTCGAAAAATCACGGATAACACATTACTTACTGATATATTAATTAATACAGATTACAGTAATATGGCGGAGTTAATAGACCATATCGACGATAAAGAGATGCTCTTTAAAATTGCCCACTATGCCAATGAGCAAACAGTTAAAATTCGAGGCAAAGATAAAATTAGAGATATGGGTTTGTGGGATAAGTTCCATGCATATGAAAAGGAACAGTATCTTATATGCAAGAAATGTGGAGGAAAGTATTCCATTGTGGGAAGCCACTACAACAAGCAGTTTGACTGGTTTTTCTATGATTTGAAATGTGATGGCTGCGGAGATGTTGCAGACATCCCCCAACATATGCTTGATGAATAGTCAGCTATTCCGGGAGCCCATATTCCTGCAGGTTGATTGTGACAACATTCAGTGCAGTTGTTGCATACCATGCTTTCAGGGAAGGGTTTTTGGCTTCCATCTCTTTTGCCTGTTTCATCCATTCCACAAGTTCAGTGTAGCGAAGCTCTGAAGGTGGCATTCCGTCAAATATTACAAAAGCGTATTTGTTGTTTGCATCTTCACGGTCTCGCCACTTAATCAGAATGTCTGCCGCCTTGTCGCCATCATTTGCCTCAATTGCATTTTTGAATTCTTCTGCGTAATCCATGTTTTCATCCTCTTATTATTTAATATATATTTATATCTTTTTCTCTTAATTTAAATCAGATAAAGTTTCTTCTTTCATTAGGAGTTTAAAATACTCGTAAAGGATTACCGAGGTAATGCTATTTCAAATTATCCTTTACCTGTCGATATTGGAAATATTGATATGAATCTTTTCAAACATTATCAGCTGCGTACCAACTCTAACGGGCGGCATATTTGCCTGCAATTTCAACTCTGGTGACTATTGAGGTAACTGGTAAATTTGGTGCCTATGATTTCTAATGGTAACTGTTCTGAAGGCAACTCCTAAACTGGTCGCTGTCAAGAAAACATTCAAATGCAGTCTGAAAATCAAAAGCTACATAGTCGGATTAAGGGACAATAACAACAAGGGCATGAAAAAATGAAGGTTACCTTAAAGGTCGGCGGCTAAACGTATGTTGCCAAAACAAACACCTGGGGCTAGTGGTATTCAAGATTACCCAACTGGCCAAAAAGGGAACATTTGTTGGATTGGTAAGCTTTGTGGGAAATTCTTACTACAAAAAGATTATCAGAAAAGTCATTTTATATATTAGATAGGAGTTTTAACTCCTTTTAATTATTTTTTTCTATTTTGCATAGCTGTTGTTTTCATTGAATTTTTTTGTTAATTTTCTAATGAATATTCCAAAAAATACACTGGTGGTGATTTTATACGAATTTAGTTAAATTGGTCAATAACTATTCTTTTTTTATTTCTTTTATTAATCAGTTAACCATAATATAAACATATTTAAATACTTTTTTAAATAGATTTATATTTAATGAATGATGCAATTTTGCAGTAAAATCCATTTTATGTGTTTAAGGGGTATGTTGTTGGTGATTAAATGAGGTTGAATACAGAAATCATAGATTTTATTCGAAATAATGATGAATTTGATGATGAAGTAAAGCTTTTTTTAATTCAAACTTTGACTTTGGAGTTAAAACGATATAAAGCAGATTATAAACATTATTTTAAAGAATATGATCGTATTATAACTAAATCTATTAAGGAGCAAAGATAATGGATCTCAATAAAGTTATAATTAAGAATTATAGGCAATATCGTGATATTGTAATAGATTTTGCTAGAGATTCTAATGAAAATTTCACTGTAATTAAAGGGAATAACGGTACTGGTAAAACAACATTATTGAATGCTTTAAGTTGGTGTTTGTATGGTGAAGAGATTCACGATTATAAGGATGATTCTTCAATGAGCATATGCAATAACAAATCATTAAAATTAGCAGAAAACAATTCTGATATTTTGGTTTGTGTTGAAATGGAATTTATTGATGAGAATGATGAAATTTTATCTTTCAGACGTTCTAGAAAATTTCATAAGACAAATGATGATTTAATTGCAGATGCATTTGGAGATACTTTTGAAGTAATAACTCAGGATGGAGATGATTTTGTAATAACTGAAGATAATGCGGTTTATATTGTTGAAAGCAGAATTCCAAAAGATATTGAAGACTATTTCTTTTTTGATGGTGCAAGATTAAGTGAATATTTTCAAAACACATCTAATAAAAAGATAAAAGACGCCGTGTTGGAATTATCTCAGTTAAACTTGATTTTAACATTAAACAATAATCTAAAAAATGTTGAAGAAAGGTATATCAAAAAACAAAAGGATATTGCTCCTGTATTGGGTAGGGCTAATGAGGAAATTTCAAATTTAAATTCTCAAGTTAATATTTATGAAACTTCTTTAGAAACATCTAAAAATAAATTAAAAGAATTTTCAAATGAATTGAAAATTGTGGAAGAAGAATTAATGAAATCTAATGTTAATGAAGTTAGTGAAAAATCAAAAAGAGATAAGGAATTAAAAAGGAGAATTAAAAAAGCAAAATCTAATGTTAATTCTGCTAAAGAAAAAAGAAGAAAATTGATTTTGGAAACTTATCCTTATATGTTGTCTTATAATTATTTCACTCATTTCCTAAAATATGGAGAATCCACACGGAAAAAAGGATTCATTCCTCCTAAATTTAAAAGAGGATTTTTAGAAGATATGCTTAAAGAGGGAATTTGTATTTGTGGTGCTGATTTAAAAACTGATACTGCTCACAGAAAAGCTATTGAGGCATTGCTTGAAGAAACAAACCCTTTGACTGATAAATCTGAAGAGATAACTTTAGCTATTGCACATGTAAAAGAAGTAATATTGAAAGATTTAAAATCTTTTAAAGCTGATTTAAAAGAGTATAAACAAATAATTGCCGAAAATGAAGCCGATTTAGATGAAATGATTGAAGAAAGAAAAACTATTAGGGCATTTCTTGAAAAATATTCCGAGGATAGGATAAAAGAATTAACTTCACTAAAAACTTCCTATGAAAAAGAAATCAGGAATCATGAACGAAATATGGGGCGCTGTGAATCAGAAATTAGTTCAATTAGGAAAAAAATAGGCAAATGGAAAAAAGTTCAGACTCAAGAAGCAAAAATGCAAATTGAACTTGAAGAATATAATAAAAAGATAAATTTCACACGAAATGCAATCGATGCTGCAAAAACTGTTAGATCTGAATTAACAGAAAATATGAGACTTAAAATTGAAAATCTAACTAAAGAAAAATTCATTAAAATTCAATGGAAAGATGATGAATTTGTAGATATACGTTTGGATCAAAATTATGGTGTTTTTGTTAAAAATAGAACTGGTAAAGAAGAAAGACCTGGAGATTTGTCAGATGGGGAGAAATTATGTTTAGGTCTTTGTTTCATGTCTGCATTGCATAATGTATCGGGATTTGAATTGCCAATTGTTATGGATACTCCATTGGGAAATCTGGATGTGGATATGAGGCATAATATTGCAGAATTCTTACCTCAATTTGTCGGTGGAAAACAAATTGTTTTACTTGTTACCAGCACAGAATATACTGATGATTTTAGGGAAACCTTATTGGATCATGTTGGTAAGGAATACACAATTGAATGGAATAACTCTGAAGATGGAAAAGAATCAAGGGTGGTTTTAGATGGCTAGAGCAAAAGGAACAGAAGGTAGACGTTTAACATATGATGATGAAGATAATGAAATTTATACTAATTTAATTGCATCTTCAACCCCATTTAAAAAATTAAGTATCATAGATTTATTTTCTATTGCTCTTATAAAAGGTAAAAAATTGGGCATAAGGACTGAATTGGGTGATGGTGCCATAGGAAGGGTTCGTAAATCTACAATTGATGGAACCAACCTTCGTTATTTGATGATGGCGATTGCTTCAGATGAAGAAAAATCTATTGATGTTTTAACTGATGAAAATAAATACTTTACAATTTGTGAGGAATATGCAAAAACAGGTATTGAGTTAATAAATTCTGAAGTTTTAAATAAACGCAACAAAATTTTAGATGATATGGAAGATGAGCTTTTAAAGTTTTATGATAAATATTTGGGAGAAAGTTAATTCTTCTTTTTATTTATTTTATAATAGTCTTGTTCCGATGCATCGTGATATAATAATGGGTTCCATGCATCAGGTAAATATTTTTTAACTTCTTCATAGTTCATATTTCGGTATTTTTTGGCATCTTCTTGAGGTACTTGCTTTCTTTCAAGAATTGTAGAATGATAATCAACTTCATGTCTCATGCAGATGTTATGTCTTCTAATATTTCTTCGAAATTTTCTTATTTTTTGATCTGTCCATCCGCATTTTTCATGAATATAATAATCTTCAGGACCTTGATTTCTTTTGTAGGAACTATAATTATCAAATGTGGCATCTAATGGTCTATAGCGGCAATCGGTTATTTGAACTCCCCATTCTGCACATTTGACTCTTTTTTCTTCCATTTCTTCATAATTTGGTTCATAATTGTATATCATAAATATTGAAATTTCTTTAGATGTAAAACCAGCATCAATTAATAAGTCAATTTGTTCTTTAATTTTTGGTGCTTGAACTATTCCATAGTCCCATGCAATTTTTGGATTTTTAAATCCTGCATCTTTTAGCATTTTTGCTAAATGGGGTTTTTTTCTAAGAATTCTCCCATCAAAACCAGATTGTGATTCTAAATAACTTATTTTTTTCTCTTTTTTTAATTCAATTAGCTCTTCAAGGATATTTTCAATATATTTATTTGCTAAAAGATTATTGTCATAAAATACTAATTTTTTCTTGATAATTTCGTCTTTAATTGATTTTTTACATACCCAATTAGGTTCTATAATGTATGTCCCGCAGAATCCACATTTTCGTATGCATCCTCTACTTGTATGTATTATTTGATAATCAACATCAACAAGGCTATAATCGGGGATTATATTTTCTGCTTCTGATATTGGGCCCTGAATAACATCTGTACATCCGGTGTATTTTTTACAATGTTCTGGCATTAATGATGCATAAACGCCCCCTACCAGTATTGGAACTCCTTTAAATTTATTTTTATAAAATAAAACTGCATTTTTCACATATTCTGACCAGTATGTGAATATGGAAGTAACGCAAATTAAATCAGGTATGTATTCATCTTTGGGCAAAATGTCGAATGTTGTTTGATTGTAATCATTGTTTTTTTGTTCCTCGAAACGTATTAATTTAACATTAATATCTTTACTTTTAAGATATGATGCTATTTTTAAAAGACCAATTGGTAAAAAATTAGAATGATTTCTGCTTTTATTTGGAATAGGGAAGTTGGGTTCTATAAGTAAAACATTTTTTGTGTCTTCCGATATCCAATCTTTAAATTCCATTATTTTTCTCCAGAATTATTAAATAAATTATGTATTATTTTATCCAATTAATTTTATTTAAATTTTTTTTCATGGCAAGATCAATATGGATGGTACTTTAATTTTATTTATAAGATTAATTTTTATTATATTTATTAATAAAATCAATAATTATTTTGATCTTTTTGAGATCATTAATA
>NZ_CAMHFP010000005.1 GCF_946184425.1 uncultured Methanobrevibacter sp.
TGGAATGACAATCGCAAAAAGGATTTTGAAAATCAACAAAGTTTTTGAAAGAGTCCATTATCACATTTTTATTATATTAATTATTATATTATTTATTACTTATTTTATATAAATCTTTATTATATTTCAGTACCGCTTTCACTAACAATTCTCTCACCGACAGGCTGCTCCTCTTCAAAGTTACTGAGATAATTCTTATAGATTTCATCACCTTCAGCTGAAAGCTCCATGACATATTTCACAACATCATCTCTTGAATAGCTGAAGTAAACATCATAAGTTTCTTTAATGCCCATTAAATCCCTCTGCCTTTTTAACAATTCATTGCAGTGTTTTAAAACCCATTTCTGGTCATTTGCCACATTAACAATGAATCCAGTAATAGCTGAATCGTTAATGTACTCGGCCACATTCTGGTTAGACCTTTCATTACCTGCTTGAGACTGAGGAGTTACAAAAGTCCTTAAAATATTATTTCTAAAGATTTCAGTCTGCCTAGTATAGTCTGACTGGTAGTTGTTACCCCCCAAAATTTTAGATTCAATACCTGGAGGCACAATAGCTACATTACTTCCAGCAGTTGTACCATAATCAGCATAAAGATTTTCTTTAGCTGTGGATGAAAGCTCAGTAATGTAAGGCTGGCCGTTAGCGTCCATTGCAGGCTTTACTTCAATAATATTATCCTTATTAATTCTCTCTACCTGGTTTCTTTCAAGATTGCACTTGTGATAGATATCGTCCAGGCAATTCAATATAATGCTTTGAGCTTCAGAATAGATTTCATTATACATGAAGTTAATAACCTCATCCGGCTCGTATTGGACCGTTAATGTTCCCTCTTCAACACTAACGAAGTTATTGAACTCTTCAGGACTTCCATTAACAACATCCTTAGGCATTTCATGAAGATATAGCTGCACTTCATTATCATCATTAAACTCTTTCTTAAGGCCATAACCTGTGGCGCCGATTTCTAAAAATATAGGTTTAATGTATTTCCCAATATCCTTGTCCCATCGCTCTACAGGTTTAATAACACCCTCACCATCGACCATCCCTCCTTGCAGGATATTTTTAGCAACTTGGCTGATGTCAATCTTTCTCGCCCACAGGATCAAAGTCAATTTCTGTTCAGCTGAAAGCTTGTTGTCCTTGTCCACCAGAACCAGATTTACATTAGCTTTATCAATTCTATTTTTCAAAATACCTGAAGTATAACCGTCAAGCTTAACAGCATAACGTGCATTAGCTATAGTTTTATTAATCACTGGAGGAAGTGCATCAATCAAATCAAGACCAGTATTGATTCCATCAGTTCTAGGCTGCCTTTCATCCTCTCCCCAATAGCTACGCTTAGTATTATACTGTTCCACACGATTATTCAATAATCTAGTTTTAATATAATCAGTAAGTCCCATATCAACCATTTCCAAATAAGTGTTTCTATTGAATACACTTTTATTATTTTTTTTATTATATTATTTATATAAAATTAGTAATAAAATTAATGCATATGGAACAATGAAAAAATAAAATATTAATTTAAATTTTTAATTAATTAATAAATACAGTGACAGACGTAAACACCTATCCTTAATTCTTCATTATCTATTTTTTCTTCTGCCATATTTAATTCACCTTGTACAAGTCGTGAAAAATATCTAATATATATAAAAAATTGCAATTTAAAATTAGTTTGTAAAAATTTTTACATAGTATTAGATATACTAATGTAGTTAATACACATATATAAAGCTATCCATAAAAAGCTTGGAGTAAACTTTATATACTATGAGAGAAAATCTCTTTAAAATTAGCTTTAAATTTAAAATTAACGTGAAATTTAAAGTATTAAGTCAAATAAAGGATAATTTTCCTTTTTTGATTAAATGATAAATTTAGGTTAATTTAAATTTATACTTTTTTTCTAAATTAACATGATTACTGCCGGCAGTGTAATCAAAGAGATTACAGTGTTGATCAATATGCAGTCCGAGGTCAACTCATAATCAAGTTTATATGTAATTGCAAGTAACAATGACATCATCCCTGCGGGCATTGCGGCCTCAACAATGGAAATTTTAAACTGAAGGTCAACCAGCCCAAGCTGTGTTGCAACAACAAAGGCAACAATAGGGAAAAACATCAGTTTCATGATTGAAGTAAAAACAATCATGGATTTGCTTCTTTTGATAGCTGAAAAATCAATAGACAAACCCAAGGCAATCATGATTAAAGGAATAGCCCCCTGACCTAGATAATTAACAGTATTGTCAATGACAGGCCCTATAGGAATGTTGATAAAATTAAATACAAGCCCTAAAATCACAGCCCACAACGGCGGGAAAAATGTAATCTTTTTTACTGCAGTCTTGACTGTACCGCCAAACTTTAAAATCAGCACAAAAGACAAGATTAGAAAAATGCATAATGTGGCAATATCACAGAATATGGCTCTTAAAAAACCTTCCTGGCCAAAAATACCTAAAGTAACGGGATAACCCATAAATGCAGTATTCGCAATCATTACAGTTACCAATACACTCCACAGTGTAATATCATCTAATTTCAACTGTTTTAAAATAAAAAATGAAACTATACCCGTAACAACTGAAGAAGCCAAAATAACTAGAGGCAATATTCCCAGTTTAGAGATTAATGATAAATCAGCAGAGTACAAAGCATGAAAAATCATGCAGGGAAGTAAAATATACATCACTATCTTATTGAATGGGTCTATGTCCTTTTCACTTAAAAAATCAATCCTTTTAAGGAAATATCCCAACCCAATCATTATAATGATTGATAAAATAGTAACTGCAATTTCATTCATAAAATAATATTAGATAAAAAAAGTATAAAAAAGTTTGGGTTCCGCCAAAATTGAATTTTGGCTGACTTGTTGATTTTTTTTAAAATATTGTTACATCGAGTTTTAATTGGTTTTTTATGGATGTGCTTTCGCAGAAATCTTCTAGGTCTTCTGTTGTGTTTTCTATTTCTTGTTTTATGTTATGTAGTCGTATTAAATTATATGCAAGTGCATCTAAGCATATTCTTTCTTCTGTTTTTACCATTCCGATGACTACTTCTTTTTCTATTTGGAATTGTTCTTTTAATATTCCAAATGGTCCTTCAACGCTTGATCTTTTGGCGTATTCGTCTTTATATTCTTGTTTTTCCATTTTTTGGTTCATTGCTTTTTGCATTTCTGATCCGTATTCTGTGATGGTTCTGTGTGTTTGTGAGTCTGAACAGCATTTGTTTCGTGCAGGGCAGTGTTTGCATGCTTCGTAATTGTTGTAGAGTCTTTTTATTTTGTCTGGTTTTTCTGGGTCTTTGTGTGGTTCGATATATTTTGCAAAAAAGTGCAAATAGTTTCCTTCTGGACATTTAAATGCATCTAATTCGTAATCGTAGTCGAAATGGTCTTTGTGATATGGATTTTCGTTTAATTTTCCGATTTTTTCTTTGGATTGTTTTCTTGTTGGTATCAATCCGTTAATTTTCTTATCTGCTAAGTATGATAAGCTTATTTGATTTAAGTATATTGTATCGGCGCTTATGTATTTTGGTGTTGTTTGTATGTTTCTTATTGCTCTTTCTGCGATTGGTGGGAGTTCATAATGGTCAGTAGGGTTTTGTGTGACGTTTATTGCACAGATTAATTTAGTGTCGTAATCGACTGCAGATTGGATATTATAGGCAACCATGAAGTTTCCTTTCTTTCCTTTCATAAATCTTGCTTCAATATCGTTTACTGGTATTCTGTCTTGTCCTGTGAATGTGAACTGTGTTTCTATTCCATATAATAGTTCTAATTTATCTTCATCATTCATGTCTTTCTTTTCCAATAATCTTTGGGCTGGTTTATGGAGTTTTTCAAGGCATTGAGGGTCGATTGGTCGTCCTTCATAGTAATCGACTAATATTTGTGTTTCTTTTTTGGTGATTGTGTTGTTGTTGGAATTGTATGCTTTTTTGATGGTTCCATCAATGGCAACGTGATTAAATTCTGTGAATCCTTCATCAAAGGCCTTTTTTAAGGTCATTTGCAATAATACTTCGAAATACTGGCCGTATTCTCTTCGATATCTTTGAATTGATCTCTCAGAAGGTCTGATATCATCACAAACGTATTTAAATATGTCATGGTATCTTGCCATGTCTGCAATTATTGATGTTCTATCAATATGTTGGATTTTAGCATAAATTAGCAATTTTAACATTGAATCTACTGGAAGAGAGTCTCTTCCTTTCTTTTTCTTCGGTTCTTTAATATTTAAAAGTGGAAAAACTTCTTCAACAAATTCCACAACAAAATGAGAAATATGATTCTCTGGAACGTTCCAATCAAGAGTCTTAATACCCAATTTTGTCTGATTCCTATCAAATTTTCTTTTAACCATAAATAACAACACCAAAACAACTTATACCTAATATAAAATATGTACAACAAAGTATATAAACTTAACTATCTTAAAATCATTAAAAACAAAAAATAAAAATAAAATAAAACCAAATAACAATTTAAAAAATAATAAACTTAAATTAAATAAAATAAATAAAAATTAGTTTAAAAATATGGAAAATAATGAAAATTAAGCCAAAAATTTTTTCGACAAAAAATTAAAAATCAATTTTGGCGGACACCCTCCATTTAGAAAAAAAAAACAAAAAATAAAAGGAAAAAAAAGAATTAAGGGAAAAGATTTACTCCACAAGCTTCAATCATGGACTGGAAACCTAAAATAATGATAACTACTCCACCGAATATTTCAATATAATCGGCATATTTGATAGCAACTTTAGTCCCATATGTTCCAAGCAGGAACCAAACGATTACTGCAATTAAACTTAATCCCCCTAAAATATACGGATTAACATGCGCAACTGCACCTTGTGAAGCTAGGACTAAATTTTCTATGTTCCCAAAAATAATCAAACCAGAAAATGGAGCATAGTCTTTTAAATTAACCATTATTCTCGCCTCTTTCTTTTTTTTCAATATTTTGGACAGCACCATGAATTGCTTGGACACCCAATATGACTATTGCAAGCCCCCCAATAAATGTAATATAGTTTGAATATTGGATTGCCACTTCGGTAGCTAAAGTCCCAATAGTTAACCATATTATTACAGCAATAATACTTAATCCACCTAATATTTTAGGATCAGCACCCTGAACAACACCTTGTGATGCTAGAATCAGGTTTTCAATATTCCCAAAAATAATTAAACCTATAAACGGCAAAAATGCTTCTAACAAAATTATCACCAAAAGATTATTTATCTTTAATAGTATTTAAATGTAAAATATATTATTAAGTGAAATAGATGAAATATTTACAAATTAAATAATTTACAACTAGTTAATAAACAAAACAAAATAAATGATACCGTATCAGTTTCAATATATTATTTTCCCCATTGTCATCTACTTGTCACATTTTATTAATCCCCATTAGTTTGGTGAATTGATTTTGATTTGTCAACTGCATTTATTAAACTAAACCTAAATAATTTTTAAAAAATACATTGCTAAGGTTTTATTGAATTAACCGATATTTCTGCAAGTTATTGAATAAAAAAACAAAATTTATGAAATGTAAAAATTTTTACAAATTAAATAATAAATAGCCGAAATCATATGAGAGCAATATTTTTACAACAACAATAGTAAGTATAATATATTTGTTAGGATACAAATATTATATTATAATATTTTATAAGCTTTTAATAATGTTGGAGGGAAATGATGATTAAAGTATATGTTTCAAGGTTCAATAGCGAAACTGACAAAGAACCTCATTTAGAGTGTTATGAAATCGAAAAAACACCTCAAATGAAAGTATTAGATGCACTTCAAGCTATTAACGAAAAATATGATGCAGACATCAGTTTTAGAAGTTCATGTAGAGCAGGACAATGCGGGTCATGTGGCATACTATTTAAAGGAAATGGTGCTCTTGCCTGTCAAAAAGAGATTAAAGATGGGGCAATAATTGAACCGTTGAATTTCCCAGTGATTAAAGATTTGATTGTTGATAAATCAAGTATTGAAGCTAAAGTTAAAGATTTGGAATTATCCCTTCAATGTGACCATAAATGCAATGAGCTCGATACTTCAATAACAAAAGAAGACACAAAAGATACCAAGAAAGTGAGAAGCTGTATAGAATGTTATTCCTGCCTTTCAACATGTCCGGTCGTCAATATAGCAACTGAAGAGTTTGGTGGACCATACTTGATGAGATACATAAACAAATTCGAAACCGACCCTAGAGAAAACTTCGACAGACTCAAGGAGGCACTCGATGAAGGATTATATAACTGTACCAGTTGCGGAAAATGTTTGTCTGTTTGTCCTAAAAACATAAACACATTTGGTGATGCAATCGAAAAAATGAGAGCAATTGCAGTCGCTAACGGTTCAGGACCTCTTCCAGAACATGTGGCCTTTAAAGAAAACATCTTAAAAAGTGGAAGATCTGTAAAAACGGATAAAATTCCATTCATTGAACAGGTTGAAAACTACAAAGGTTCAAAAATTGCATTCTTTACCGGATGTATGGTTGACTACAAATTCCCGGAAATCGGCGAAATATTAATTGATGTTTTAAATGAAAATGGAATTGATATTGATGTTCCGGAAGGTCAGGTTTGTTGCGGTTCCCCACTTCTAAGAACCGGACAAACTGAAATAGTTCAGAACCTTGTCGATAAAAATAAAGAAGTTTTTAAGGATTACGATACAATCATTACAATATGTTCAGGCTGTGGATCCACACTTAAAAATAACCACCCCGAATTCGGTTCAAAACTGCATGTAATGGACATTAGTGAATTTTTAGTGGACAAACTGGACACCAGTAAATTAAAAGAAGTTGACATGACTGTTACTTATCATGACCCATGTCATTTAGGCAGAGGACAAGGCATAAAAGACCAACCCCGTGAAATTATAGAAATGATTCCCGGAGTCGAGTTTAATGAAATGAAATATCCATGTCAATGCTGCGGAGCCGGAGGAGGGATAAAATCAGGAAAACCTGAAATTGCAATGGATTTATCAAAATCCAAAGCAGAAATGATAAAAGAAACTGGTGCAGATGCAGTTATTACCATCTGTCCATTCTGCAAATTAAATATTCAAGACGGATTAAATGAAATCGGCTGTGAAAACATACAAACAATGCACATGCTTGAATTACTGAAAAAATCTTACGAATAACCAAATTAGGAGTTGATTAATATAGGAGATACTGCTGTAAGTGAACAAAAAGTCGTGGAAACCAATGCAATAAGTTCACCAGAAAAAAAGGAAGAAAGCGAAGCAGAAAAAAAATCAACTTCTACAAAAAAATCCAAAGGAAGGAGTCAGTCCCGAGGAACTGCAAGAGCAAAACTTACACGTGAAAATGAAGAAAAAGAAGTGAGTTTTTTCAAGGAAAATATTTATATTGTTTTTGTGGAATGTGAAACTCCTGGAAATGTTGGATTTCTTGCAAGAACTATGGCAAACTTTGGATTGAAAAATTTAGTACTTATAAATCCTCCAAAATTAACAAATGAAGCATATTATCAAGCCACACATGGAAAATACATTGTTGAAAATGCGAAGATTTATAAAACTTTGGATGAATTTTACCAATCAAAAAGGATTGATTTTAAAGTTGCGTCTACAGGAATGGCTGGTGGAAGTTATAATCTTTCTAGAATACCTATAAAACCGGAAGAGTTAGGAAAGTCCTTGAATGTCTCAAATAAGATAGCAATATTATTTGGAAGAGAAGGGGACGGGCTTTCAAATAAAGAAATTGATGACTGCGATATCTGTGTTTCCATTCCTACAGATCCCACCTATCCAATAATGAACATATCCCATGCAGCAGCAATAATATTTTATGAATTATTTAAAAATAAGCACGAATATGGAGTGGAAGGTTTAAATGAAAGCACACCTCTAGAAAAAGATTACTTATTAAATGATATGAAGGAAATAATTGATTTCTTGAATATTCCAGAACATAAAAAGAAAAATGGATTGAAAACATTTAATAACATTATCTCAAGAGCCTTCATAACAGGTAGAGAAGCACACACATTCAAAGGCATTTTAAGACGAGTAAAAAATAAGTTGGGTGAACAATGAGAAGAATAAGTTTTGCGGACATCAGCATATTTGTCCTTAAGTATATTTTCAATTGGAGATTTAGGATAGCTGAAATCACAAAAAAATCAAGAATTTATAAAAAGTTCATAGATAAACTTCTCTTTGAGGACGATGAAATTGTAGTAATTCCCAATACAATCAATATTAATAAGAAAATTGAATCAGAAGGTTCCGAATTTCTGCCAACTGAAGTTATTAAGGACGTCATCAGACGTTGCGACGACATTGTAATCATGAATTCCTGCTTATGCAGAACTTCAAATAAATGTGAAGACTATCCACGGGATATAGGATGTATTTTCCTTGGACCGACTGCCAAAAAAATTCCAAAAAATATTGGAAAATCTGCAACTGTGGAAGAGGCATTGGCTCAAGTAGATAAAGCTGATGCAGCAGGTTTAAGTCATATTATTGGAAGAAATAAAATTGATACCGTTTGGATGAATGTGAGACCTGGAAAAGGATTACTTACAATATGCCACTGCTGTCCATGCTGCTGTCTTTGGAAAGTCTATCCGAATTTAGATACGGACATAAGTGACAAGCTAGAGAAACTTGATGGAATAACAGTCCAACTTCATGAAGAAAATTGTAGAATGTGCAAGAAATGTTTAAAAGAAGTTTGTATGTTCAAGGCAATTAGTTTAAAAGACAATAAAATTTCCATTGATTATGATAACTGCAAAGGCTGTGGTCTTTGCGTTAATGCATGTAAATTTGATGCAATCACAATCGATTATACTGATAAAACTATTGAAAATGTAGTCAATAGAATTGATAATTTATATGAAAAAGAATTATAAACTACTTGTGTGAAAATATGGCAATTTTAAGTGATAAAACTATAAAAGAATATTTAAATGAGGAAAAAATAGCTATTGAACCTCTTTTAGATGAAAAACAAATACAACCATCTTCTGTTGACATGAGACTTGGAGATGAATTTAAAGTATTTAAAGTTATTAGAAAACCTTATATTGATCCGAAAGATGAAGAAGACATTGCTTCATATATGGAATCAACAACCGTTAAAGAAGGCGAAGCATTTATAATACATCCTAATGAATTTGCACTTGCAACAACATTGGAATATGTTAAAGTGCCGGAAGATTTAGTGGCAAGAGTTGAAGGCCGTTCCAGTATGGGACGATTAGGAGTTACAATGCACGTCACTGCAGGTTTTATAGATCCTGGATTTGAAGGAAAAATCACCCTGGAAATTTCCAACATCGGTGCAATGCCTGTAGCACTTTATCCCGGACAAAGAGTGTGTCAGATAGTATTTGAAACAATGACAACACCTTCAGAAGTGCCATATGGACATCCAGATAGAAATAGTAAATATATGGGTCAGACTCGTCCCGAAAGCAGTAGAGTTAAATTAGATTATGAATTAAAAAAAGATTAGGAGATAAAGTTTATGAATCATGATAAAATGACCAATATTAGTGCAAAAAGAGGATTTTTATGGCCTTCTTTTGAAATTTATTCAGGAGTGTCCGGTTTTACTGATTACGGACCTCTTGGAGCAAGTTTGAAAAATAATATTATGCAAAAATGGAGGAAACAATATGTTTCCGGTGAAGGATTTTATGAAATTGAAGGTCCTACCGTAATGCCTAAAGAAGTTCTAAAAGCATCAGGACATGTTGACAACTTTACTGATCCCATGTGCAAATGTGAAAAATGTGGAGAAGTGTTCAGGGCAGACCACATCATTGAAGAGGTAATTGGTGAAGATGTGGAAAGCCTTGAAAATGAAGAGCTTGACCAAATTGTTATTGACAATAACATAACCTGTCCCGAATGTGGCGGTAAATTATCAAATATCTGGAACTATAACCTAATGTTTAAAACTGAAATTGGTGCGAAAGGAGATAAAGTAGGTTATATGAGACCTGAAACCGCTCAAGGAATATTTATTTTATTCAAACGTTTGGAAAGATTTTTCAGAGGAAAACTCCCATTCGGAGCAGTTCAACTTGGAAAAGCATATAGAAATGAAATTTCACCAAGACAGGGAGTTATCAGACTAAGAGAATTCACACAAGCGGAAGCTGAAATATTTTTAAATCCGAAAGATAAAACCCATCCTAAGTTTGCACAGATTGAAAATGAGATTTTAACATTAAACTCACAGGAAGTTCAGGAAAACAACACTGAACCTATACAGATTACTGCACGTGAAGCACTAGACAAAGGTATTGTAGCTAATGAAATGCTGATTTATCAATTATACTTAGCCCGTAAATTTTTAAATGAAATAGGCATTCCAAATGATGTTTTAAGATTCAGACAACATTTAAAAGGAGAAATGGCACATTATGCTCTTGACTGTTGGGATGTTGAAGTGAAAACCGATAAATACGGTTGGGTTGAAATCATTGGAATTGCAGACAGAGGAGATTACGATTTATCTTCCCACTCAAAATTCAGTAATGATGAATTAAATGTATTCGTGGAATATGACGAACCTAAAAAAGTTCAAAAAACAATCGTCAAACCAAATTTATCAAAATTCGGACCTATCTTCAAAGGAGATTCCCCTAAAGTAAAACAGGCAATCGAAAGTGCAAATCCCAAAGATATAAAAGAAGCTCTTGAAAAAGATGGTAAATTCACTGTTGAATTGGATAAAGTTTATGAAGTGGATGAGGAATTGCTCATTTTTGAAGATGTGGAAGAAGAAATTACCGGAGAAAAGATTGTTCCCCACGTAATAGAACCATCATTCGGTATTGACCGTATTGTTTATTCCGTATTATTGCATTCATTTACCGAAACTGATGAAAAAGACTATTTTAAATTTAATAAGACCATAGCTCCAGTGCAAGTTGGAGTATTTCCTCTTGTGAATAAGGAAGGACCTCGTGAAATAGCTCAGGAATTAACTGAAAAATTAAGAATGTCCGGATTTAGAGTTGAATATGATGCAACAGGAACAATCGGTAAAAGATATGCAAGAGCTGATGAAATCGGTATTCCACTCGCAGTTACTGTTGACTTTGACACCCTTGAAGACCATCAGGTCACTGTAAGAGACAGGGACAGTGAAGCTCAAGAAAGAATATCTATCGATGAATTGAATGAATATTTAGAAAAATATTATAAATGAGTTTAAAACTCATTTATTTTTATTCTTAAAATTTTCAAATAGGTTTTCTGCCCATTTGATTGAATCTTTATTTTTAGAAACCAGTAACCTGTTTTGATCAAAAAAACCATCTTCCTTAAACAAACCCAATATCATCACACTATCTGTAAGAATCAGTAAGAAATTATTTTCTTCATTAAAAGAAGATAAGTTCTCAATGTTTGAATCCTCTTTAAAAATATGAAAAATGTTTTTATATACAATGGCTTCAACATACTTGTCTCCTTCAACCAGATTATCCAACTGTTTATTGAACTTCTCATAATAAAATGGTAAAATACACCTAACTGAATTTGCCTGTTGTAAAATATTTTCAATATAATTATATGTCCTGTATGCATCAATATCATTTGACTCAATCAAAGTTGCCTGACCAAGAAGATACAATTCCGCTATTGAATCATTAGGAATCATTTCAACCAAATGCTTGTCCAGTATGTTGAAAAACTTGTTTAAAGTATGGATAATTTCATTTAACTCCAATATATTTTCTATCTTTAATTTCATGCAGTTAGATAAATAATATTTACTTGATTCCCGATAAACATAATTATCCAATTCCAATTTATGCATATTACTTGATACAGAACTATAACTTAATCCAGTATCCTGAGTTAGATCTTTCATAGTTTTTGGACATTCGTATAACGTAGCCAATATTTTTATCCTTGATAATGAATTTGTCAAGTGTTTTAGCTCTTCTGAAATTGATTTATAACTTTCTAAATAATTTTTATTTTCGACCACTGTAAGACCACCTATTAGTATTACTTATTCTATTATTTTTATTACTGAAAATATAAAATCTATTGAAGTGAACAAATGCAAAAAGTAACACTACCAAAAAGTATAAAAAGATATGAATTTTGAGATATTTTTTTAAAATATAATATACATACTAAAAAGCAGATAAAAAACACAAGGAGGATAAAAATGATTGATACACACATGCATGCAGATTCAAGAAGTGGAGAAGATTTTGAAAAAATGTATTTATCAGGCATAGACACTGCAATTACATGCAGCTACTATCCTTACAAAATAGAACATGAAATGATTCTTTTAAACCATCTGAATAGGATTCTTGAATTGGATACCTCAAGAGCTAAGGAACATGGCCTTGAGCTGAAAGTAGCATTAGGAATTCATCCAACCAATTCAAATGTAAATCCTGAAAAAATTTTTGAAATGCTATACCAATGGATAGAAAATGAGCAAATTATCGCCATTGGCGAAATAGGCCTTGAAGACTTGACAAATACTGAACTAAACATATTCAAACAGCAATTGGACATTGCAGATGAAACAAAATCAAAAGTTATCATCCATACACCAAGAAAAAATAAAAAAGAAGTCATTGCCGAAATTTTAAAAATATTGCCCCAACATCTTGATGAAAAACAGGCAGTTATCGACCACATTAATCCAAAGGTCATAAAAGATGTGATAAATACCGATTGCATGCTTGGTTTAACTGTGCAACCACAAAAAATGGACAAAACAGAAGCAATATCAATATTAGATGAATACGGCTTTGACAAATTCTTGTTAAATAGTGACATAAGCAATAAACCTTCTGACCCCCTTTCAGTTCCAAAAACAATACGGGAACTGCAGAAAAAAGGATACGAAAAAAAAGAAATAGCTAAAATATCCCATAAAAATGCTGAAAATTTCTTTAATCTAAATAATATATAATCACAAAAAATACTATTTGTTGGCAATCAGATTTCCAACAATACTTTTTTAATTTTTAAAAGATAATATACAACCATGATTGAAAAAATACCAATCCCCATTTGCGGATTAATTCTTGCATTGTTTTCCCTCGGAAATCTTTTAAATGACTATAACCCTTATTTTAAGGTAATATGTGGTACAATTGGAGGGATATTCTTAATATTGATACTTGCCAAACTAATTTTATACCCCGGTAAAATAAAAGAAGATTTCAAAAATCCGATTATTGCAAGCAATTCAGGTACTTTTTCTATGAGTTTAATGATTTTATCTACATATCTCATATCATTCATGCCGAATTTTGCATATGGTGTTTGGATATTGGGAATATCATTGCATATTCTACTAATGATTTATTTCACTTATCATTTTATAATACATAACTTTGATATTTCAACAGTCTATCCGAGTTACTGGATAGTGTTTGTGGGAATAACAATGGGAGCAATAACAGCACATGCACACAATCTTGATGAAATAGGATTTATATTTTTCATTGCTGGTTTTATAGGCATGCTGATTACATTGCCTCTAGTAATATACCGATACTTAAGATACAGAGAAATTCCGGAAAGCAACAAACCATTAATCTGCATTTTTACTGCTGTTTTAAGCATATTAATTGTAGGATATATCAATTCATATAATAATATATCAATTGAATTCTTACTGATAATGTACATTTTTGCTTGCATATTCTACATATTTGCATTGTCCAAATTCATAGAATACAGAAATTTAGAATTTTATCCGAGTTTTGCGGCATTTACATTCCCTTTCGTTATAAGCGGACTTGCAACTAAAGGAGTTTTAGCAAAAATAGATTCTAATATCTTATTAAATAACATTTTAAATATAGAAATAGTAATAGCTACAGTAATTGTAGCATATGTTTTAGTAAAATATATAAAATTTTTAAGTAGATGAAATCTACTTAATTTTTCTTAACCAATTTCACTTTCTTTGGTGAAATAATAATTAAATTTTTTTCTTCTGAACGTGCAAGCAATAATGCCTGAGCACCATATCTTTCTCTCATTTTTTTGATTTTATCTCCAGCCAATCTAAAATTAGCAGGACTTTCCTTTTCTAAGAAAGATAAATCCAATATGACCGGATTTTTTTCCTCAATAACCTGATCAACAACATAGTTAACATCATCAAGTGATTTTGGTCTTATAAGAGCAATTTCATAATATGACTGTTCAGGAGTTATAACATAATCAAAATCATCATAAACCGGAGTGGATCTCGGCATAGAATTATGATTTGTATTATAATTAGGATTATACTGTTCACGAGGATTATAATCCTGTGAAGGCATTGAACCTTGAGAATCATTTTGCAGGGAATTTTGCAAATTAGAAACTCCAGATTTTATATTATCACTTAAATCATGAAATATTTCTGTAATACTAGAACCATCATCGTTTTTTTCATTATCAGATGATTCTGTTTCTTCGAATCCTAAACTTCTTTTCAAATTATCAGTGAAACCCATTATAACTACTCCTCCAAATATTCAAAAATAGCATCCAATAATTTATCAGCGCCATTGTTATATACATCCTCAGCAGGCAATCCAAATTCAGTTTCGAAAGATTCAATAGTCATGTCTGAATCTGCATTTTTGAGGTTGACTGATAAACCTACAACTTTAGTTGGTTCAACAGATTCAATAGCTTTAATTTCTTCAGCGATTCCTCTTGGTTCCCTATAAGGATGATTTGGCCTATGTCCAACAATAACCGCATCAGGAGCAGAACCTATCAATATTGCTGCAGATAAACCTCTAGGATGAGGGTTTCCATCTTCAGTTAAGCTAGATTGACCTTCAATAAAAATAATATCCGGATTTTTTGTCTCTTCCACATATTTAATAGCAGATAATACTGCTGCTGGAACATCCATTGCAGATAAACTTCCAGCTCTAAAATTAAAATCAGTTGGCTCTTCCAATCCCATTTCATCAGTAGAAATTATTGCAGGAGTTAAATTTCTTTTAATACATGCTTTACCTAATTGTTTTGTAGTGGTTCTTTTTCCACATTCCTGAGAGGTCCCCCCTACAAAAATTACTGGAGCTTTAGGAGTATAGGAAATTTTCGGTAAAACTTCACATGACCTTTCAGGAGCAGTACCAGCTATCATTTCAACAACATCCAACCTAGGACCTATTTCCTTAATAACAACATTTTTTGAGGATGCAAATTTTTTTAATGATAAGTTTTCATTTACTGACAAAGACCTGAAAGAGGTTATTACATTCAGACCTGCATCGATAGCCTGAACTGCATATTTTAATGCTGCACCTTCAGCACCTATCGGCAACATGATGACAAGAGATTTTGCATCTGGAGCCTGCTTTAAACATTCATCAAGACTCCCCACCACATTATGTCCACAAAAATCTTTTCCTTGTTTATTTACATTATCATCAATGAAGCCAATAGCTTCAATTCCTTCAAGATTGGAGAATTTTTCTCCTCCTCCCCCACAACCCACTACAATGAATGGATTTAAATCTTGAATATCTTTAACTGATTTTACTGAATACAACAATTTCACCCCTATAAGTTATAATTTATAATTATCCCTGTAATTTATTATCCTACTATTTTTGAAAAAATCATAAAAATAATATTATATTATTAAATATAATTTTTCATATTAATAAATGTAAATGTTTTAAGAATAATAATTTATAAATATAGTATCACTAGAAAAAAATAAAGGAGAAATTCGGATGAAAAAACCTTATGTTATTTTGATTGGCAGTGCATCTGGAATTGGAAAGTCTACAATTGCTGCAGAACTAGCCAAACAACTAAATATCAAACATTTAATTGAAAGTGACTTTATTAGAGCTGTTGTTCGTGGAATTATTGGAAAAGAATATGCTCCAGCTCTTCACAGTTCATCTTATGACGCATATAAACATTTAAGAAATAAAAATCGTTTCAACAATTATGATGATCTGGTATCTGCAGGATTCGATGAACATGCAGCATATGTAATTCCTGCGCTTGAAAAAATAATTCAAAGGGCAATAACCGATTACGATGACCTCATAATTGAAGGAGTACATTTGGTTCCGGGTTTAATAGATACTGAACAGTTCAAGGAATATGCAAATATTTACTTTTTCGTATTGAGTTCAGATGAGGAATCACATAAAGAAAGATTCGTTAAACGGGCAGTCCAAATCCATAGAGGAGGAAAACAACTGGATTTCTTTAAAGAAAATAGAATTATCCATGACCATTTGCTGAAACAAGCGGAAAAAAATAATGTTGAAGTTATTAACACAGAAACAATTGAAAAATCTATCGACAGCATATTATCCATAATCAATCAGGCCTGCACAACAATAAAACTAATTAACAACGTTGATGAGCTTGAAGATGTTATAAACATTATCATTAAGGAAAATAATGGCTCAATTGAGAAAATAACATACAATATCTCCGGATTTAAAGAACCGTTAGTCAGAAACATTAAAGTTTCTGATGTTAAATCCGCTGAAAAGTTTATTAAAACTATCAGTGAAAATGAAGATAGAAAAGAGTATTTAAATAAATTATATGAATTATCAGACTACAGATCTACTGTTATCTGTGCTTCAAATCAAGAAAAAATAGATAAAATTACAAACAAATTAAAAGAAAAAGGGTATGTTTTAAATGAATGAAGAAGAAATTAATGAAATGATTATTAAATGTCCTGCATGCGGTATTGAAGGCGTAGCAAAATCAATTATGAAAGAACTTGAAATTCCTCATTTTGGTAAAGTTTTAGAAACAACAATACAATGTCCACATTGCGGATTCAGACATAGTGACGTCATAGCATTGGAACAAAATGACCCTGCAAAATATGTTATTGAAATAAATAAAAACACTTTATCAGTAAGAGTTGTAAGGTCCCAATCAGCGACTGTTTCAATACCTGAAGCAGGAGTTAAAGTGGAACCCGGTCCAAAATCAGAAGGATATGTGACAAATGTTGAAGGTATTTTGACACGTTTTGAAAGTGCTGTGAAAAAAGCATTAAACCTGTTTGATGATGAAGAATCACAAACAAATGCTAAAAACACCTTAAAACATATTCAAGAACTAAAAAAAGGAAATGGTACTGCAACCTTAATTATTTTGGATCCGTTCGGACAAAGTAATATTGTGAGTGAAAATGTAGAAATATCAGAAATTCCCGAAGAGGAATTACATGAATTAAAAACAGGTTTTATTCATATTGAAGATGATTAAAGAAGATTATTCTTCTTCAATTTCTTCATCATTGTTTGCTGAAAAGTCAGTGAATGAATCCTCTTCAACAACATCTTTTAATTTTAAAGTTTTTTGAACATCCATAGCTAATGCATTACAGTCAGCTTTAATAGCTTCTAAATGCAATAAGATTCTTTCTTTTTCTTGATTAATCCTTTCAATATTTGTGTAAGGATAAGTAGATTCCTTAAGCATTTCGTATTCAATTGTAGTGTATGGATAATCATTTAATTGTTTACATACATTTTTTAAAACATCACCTAAGAATTTGTTCATTTCAACTTTTACTCTTTCCCTAATCATTTTGTCATCGTCCAAGTTTTCTTTCATTAAACGGACAACTTCTGCTTTAGCGAAAGGTAATTTTTCTTCATCTTCATCAACAAACTCTTCAGAAGTCTCTTCAATCATTTCTTCTTCGGACATAATTACACCTCGTTTGATTAATTAAAAATATTGAATCTATATGCAATTTTTAAAAAAAATTATCAATACATCAATATCTAATTAAATATTTGTCAAAAGTTTTATATAAATGTATTGATTAAATTGGAAAAATGAAGCAGTATTTAGGCATTTAATAACGCAAGTAATAAAATAATGATAGTAAAAATTAATAATTTTGATACTTACAAATTTTTGAAAAATCGTTTGAAAAAAATAAAAAGTAGTAGCATAAAAGCTACTTTAAATTATCTTTTCTTTGAGAATGTACCTCCTACAAATACTAATGAAAACAAGACGGAAATTACTAAAAATACTAAAGGATTACCAGTAACATTAGCTTTTAATAAATTTAAACTTTCCCCATCTATTTTATCTCCATTAGATATTTTATAACTAGAATTTGGATTATTTAATTTAGGAGTATCGTTTTTAGGAACTTTTTCCTTTTCAGTGACATTTACAATAGAAACATCATCATTATTCTCCAAATTATAATCGAATGTTTCACTAATTGCTGATACTGCATTTTTCACAATGCCCTTAGATGTTGCTACAGCTTTAATTAACAATTCTGCTGATTCACCCTTATCCAATTCATCAATTGACCAAGAGTTAGTCATTTTATTAAAATTTCCTTTTGAAATCCTGAATGATTTCAATACTAATGAATCATCAGAAACTTCAGAAACTTCAATATTTTTGGCTTTATCAGGCCCATTATTAGTCAATTTTATTGAATATTTTATAATATCACCAACAGAGTAAAAATATTTAGAAGCTGTTTTTGTTATAATCAAATCACATGCCGGAGGGACAAAAATTGACTCTTCATCATTATTATTAATTAATTCAGGGTCAAATTCGTTTCCTTGAATGCTTACAACATTTTTATAAGTTCCAGTAGCCACAACTTTACAAATTATATCCAATTTTTTAACCTCTCCCACGGAGAGTTCACCAACATACCAGGTCCCATCAGAGTAAATAAAGTCACTAGCTTCAAGTAAAGTCAATCCTTTAGGCATATTATCTCTTACAAAGACACCTGTAGCATTATTTGGACCATTATTTGTAATGGTTATTGTCCATTTAATAATTTCACCATAATTAGGTGTAGATTCATTGACTACCTTAATAACTGATAAATCGGCAACAGAAACCGCATCAATAAATTCAGTATCATTATTGTTTGACATGTCCAAATCAAATTGGTTGCAGTTTGCAAAAGCATAATTATGAATTCTGCCAAGACCATCAACATTACAAGAAATATTTAAATAAGCAGTTTCTTTACTGTTCAATTGATTTATAATCCATTTGTTTTCTGCAAATATTCCGATAGATGCTTTATAACTATTGAATATTAAATTATCATCCAATACATCATATAACACAACATTTGTTGCATTATCAGGACCATGATTTTTAATAGAAATGAACCAGATAATATCTTCACCATAATACGGTTTTTTATTTGAGACCTGTTTAATTACCTCTAAATCAACTGTTAATGGAACATCAACTGTTTCATTATCATTATTATTGATAATATTCGGATCATACTCTTCAGCACTGATGGAAGCGAAGTTAGTAATCTTTCCAGTCTTATTGACTTCACAAACAATTTCCAAAGATTGCTCTTCACCATTTTCCAAACAGCAAACACTCCAAATACCATTATCATAAAATCCTTTAGTTGCCACAGCATCAACTAAAATTAAACCATTAGGCAAGACATCCTGAACTGATACTGCAGTAGCCTTATTAGGACCGTTGTTTTTAGCGATCAAAGTCCACTTGATAAGATTACCATAATATGGATTTAAGTCATCGACAATCTTAACGATTGAAACATCTGCAGTTTTATTTACTTCAATAATGTCTGAATCATTATTATTTGACAAATCATAATCAAACTCACTGGATGAAACTGAAACATTATTCTGACTTATACCGGTTGCATTTACCAATGTGATGATATTTAACTGGACAAATGCATCAGAATTTAATTGTCCGATTGTCCAATAACCAGTTTTTGGGTCATATTTACCATTGCTGTTATCACTTATCCAAATCAAGGATTCGGGAAGAACATCGAGAGCCACAACATCATGTGCCACATCAGGACCGTTATTTCTAACAATTATGCTCCAGACCACATAATCACCAAATATAGGATTGCTTTCATTAACTGTTTTTTCTACTTCTAAATCAGAAGCAGGATTTATTAATATTGATTTATTATCCTGATTATTAGATAAATTAGGGTCATATTCGTTTCCAGTGATATTTGCAAAATTAATCAATTTTCCAGTAGTTTTAACTTTAGAAATTATCTCCAAAGTCACTTTTTCACCAACAATTAATTTACCAATGCTTATAACACCATTGGAATAACTGCCTTTTTCCAATATGGAATCAACATAAACAAAACCTTCAGGTAACATATCAGTCACAACAACACCAGTTGCATCATTAGGACCATTATTTGAGATAACTAATTTCCATCTAACCAAATCATTAAAATCCGCCTGAGAAACGTTGACTGATTTAATAATAGACAAATCTGAAGCAGGAGATACTTTAATTATTTCAGAATCATTATTGTTTGACAAATCATAATCAAACTCACGGGATGAAACTGAAACATTGTTTGTTATTAACCCTGTAGAGTTTACACGACATATAACATTTAATCTAGCTTCCTGATTAATGCCAAGAGTTCCAATATTCCAAATTCCAGATATATGGTCATAATTACCATCATCACTAATCCAAATTAAAGATTTTGGAAGAATATCATTTGCTACAACATCATGTGCCACATCAGGACCGTTATTTCTGACGACAATAGTCCATTTGACAAGATCATTGAAATTTGGAAAAATTGTATTTGCGATTTTTTTCACTTCCAAATCACAGGTTGGAGGAATATTAATTTTTGCTTCATCATGATTATTGGTTAAATTAACATCATATTCCTTAGAAGTAACGTTTACCTTGTTTGATATTTCCCCAGTTTTATTGACAACAGTGAAAATATTAATAATTTTTTCTTCACCCACATCCAATTCGCCAATGTTTAAGATACCTGTTGCGGCATCATATTTTCCGCCGCTATCATCACGAATATAAATCAATCCATCAGGCAATATATCTCTTACTACAACCCCTGTTGCTTTATTTGGACCAGCATTAGTAATGTTTAATGTCCAAACAACGACATCTTCGAAATTATAACTATCTAAAGAAGGAGATTTTCTGACTTTACTGTCAATTTTAGGAGTGACTGTAAAGGTTGTCCTATTGGAAATTGCCTTATAGTATGTATCTTCATAATGTCTTGCGGTCACATAATATTTTCCAGGCTGCAAATTGTTTAATACATCTGAAACCTCACCAAGATAATTGGAGTTCAATGTTTTGTTATAAACTACTGCACCACCATCTTTTTCCACAATTAACTCAATTTCCATATTATATTCACGGTCATCCTGATATAATCTTCCATCATTAGTTGCTCCGTTAATAGGATTTTCATTGTCAATTTTTATTTTTGAATAGCTAGCGGCATTGTATATTGCATTTGAAACCGCCAGATTATTATATTTAGCAATATTGTTTCCTCCATGTATGATAGATTTTATGATTTCACTATCACCATAATAAATATCTTTGGCGAAAATTGGTAAAGCATATACCCATGCCTGATTTTGATACATAGTATTGTTTAACAGTATTGATTTTTCACTGGATTTATCCAGATAGATAGCACTGCCGTTTCTTGCAGTATTATAATAAAAATCATTGTTTTCAATGTTTGTATTGGTACTTTTTACATAGATTGCTCCACCTAAACCTTCATTATATTTATTAACATCGGGAATTGCACTGTTGTTCATAAATGATGAATTGGCAATTAATGTGTTTTTTCCTTTAGTAAAAACTGCACCCCCATTAATTTCGGCAATATTACCTTTAAAAGATGATTCTTTTAAAGTAACAGTTGTAGCTTCCATATTTATAGCTCCACCATAAGTAGATGCATAATTATCATTGAAAATTGAATTGTCGATTTCAATGTTTGATCCGCATAACTGAACTGCACCGCCCAACGGTGCTTCATTTTCAATGAAAGTACAATCTTTAATTTTCAAAACCATTGACGCAAAATTTACAAGTCCAGTAGATAATGCACCGCCAAATTCAGAAGCGGTATTGGCGATGAAAACACAATTATTTAACTTTCCAGAAGCATGATATGTTAATGCACCACCTTCATCAGCAGAGTTATTTATAAATCTGCATCCGGAATATTCCACCCCATCACGAATGCATCCAGCACCGCCATGAGTATGGCCAACTTTTGAAGATACATAATTATTAGTGAAATTGCAGTCTAAAACATAAGCTTTGCAATTAGGTTCATCCATACCAATCTGAATAGCACCACCGAAACAATCTCTTCCGACTGTATCAACTACCCGATTCAAATTAAATGAACAATTTATCACTTTAGAATTCTTACCGAACAAACCTAAAGCACCGCCTGCCAAATTTGCAGTATTCCAATTGAATTTACAGTTTTTAACAACAGTATTTAATGCCATTGAAGAATCGTAATAACTACTTATACCACCACCACCGATTGGAGCGTGGTTATTTTGAATAATACAATTGTCTATAACGACATTATCACCCAATATTAAAATTGCTCCTCCACGATATCTCTCACCATTGAAAAAATTTATATTACTTATAACCGAACCTGATCCACCCTTTTCAATCATGAAAATTCCTACTTCATGCCGGCCATTTAGAATAGCTGAAGATGACGAGGTTATTGTCAATCTTTTGTTTATAACAATGCCATCATTATCATTTTTAGATAAAAAAACACCCTTTAAAATAATTTTATCACCTGTAACTGCCTTATCCACAGCATTCTGAATATCTGAAAAACTTCCACCATTTAATGTGTATGATTTTGCCTCTAAAATTTCATCATCCTGATTATTTACCACACCCAACACTTCATTTTGAGAATTTTCTAGCTTATCTTCAACATCCAAACCAATTTCCATTTCATCACCAGTTTCATTTAAATCTGCAGCATAAGAATGATCCATGTCAAATCCCAATGTTGCACATACCAAACAAACAAATAGCAATGAAATTAGGAAATTTTTGCTAATCATTATCTTTTGAATTTTATTCAACATTTAATCACCTACACGAGGACGATGACAAATACTATTAATTAACAAAAGTTATTAACCAGCAATTAAACTTTTTACCTTAATTAAAACTCTAAAAAGAATAAATCAACATATAAAATTTAACCGTAATTCCAAAAATCTCTAGAAAAGCTATATAGTAGCATTCCAACACAATATATTTTCAGGAAATATCTGCACAAAATTCAGAACCAAAATAATTTTATAAACTAAAATAAACTTTTTTAAAATCTTGCTAAATTTACCTTAAAATAAAAGATAACCTCCTTTAAATCCTCAAAATAATTATTAAATCATTATTTATTTAAATTTTTCCATATAAAGGCCTACAATTTGATATTATTAAAAAATATTCTGTTGAAAAATAAAAAAATACAGAACACCAGAAAAAAATATTTTATTGATAAAAGAGAAATAAATGTATACAATTAGTTAAGGTAATAGACATGAGAAAAAAGATTGCAATATTAATTATGGCATTGTTATTAATTGCACCAGTTATACAGGATGTAACTGCAACAAAAACTGTTTTCATTACAACTGACAACATTGTTGACCATGATTTTGACGTAGGATTAATAACTTCCATTAAAAACTATATACAGGAACTTAGTGGTGGAGAACTACAAGTAGTAATAGATAACCAAGCCCCTGCGGCAGGGGAAGGATATCGATCAATAGCCGTTACAAGCGATGTAAGTATAGATCTGGCAGCATCAGACGCCGGAAACTATATACAATTAGCCAATTACAGTGCAAATTCCGATAAACAAATTGTTTTTGTCAATATTGGAGATTATGATTTGGATAACTCTTCAAACTATCTCAGAAGAGCATGGGATGACAATTACACAAATGAAAGTCTTGCAGGAGTTCATGACCCTGGAACCCTTCTTAGAAATGCAGGAATATTCTATGTTCAGCCAGCAAAAGAATATCCAAATAACTACAGAGACGGTGTTTTAGATAACTACGATGACGAAATGACAAAACAAATTGCTCAGGAAATTGTAGACATCATAAATACACATGATAATGATACCAAAGTATTTTCCGATGAGTTAGTAGTGAAAAACAAGATTTCTCCAAAAGGAATGGCTGATGCAAGTAAAGAGGTAGTAAACAGTGATGATAAAGAGTTAAAAGGCCCATTTGGAGCTTATAGCGGCCCACAATTATTATATCAGACCAGTTCCTATTTAAATGGTAATGGATTGGATATTCCTAAAACATTTAACGAACCTGAAAATCCAATGGGAATATCATTATTTACCAGAGACACATATTCAATTTCAGACTACTTTAAAATGGGAGGAATAGTCAGAAATTATATGGACGAACATGGACAAGCTCCAGACTCAATTGAATACGAAGGAGCTAGAATAGGATATTATGATTTACTGTATAACTTTGCAAAAATAACACAAAACCATACTGATACTGCAAATATGGGCTTTGAAAATGAATATCATTTCGATAGAGTTAATGATTCATTCTTACTCCACGCATTCCCATTCATATTAATATTATTCATATTATTCTTAGTTTATTTGGTTTATAAACGAATAAGAAGGTAGTCATTAAATATAATGAAAAACAAATTTAACATATTCATTTTAAAATGAATAAATATAAAATAGAAGGGAAAATTTATGAAAAGATATATTGCAGAATTGATAGGAACAATGGTTCTCGTCCTATTTGGATGTGGAAGTGCTGCTATAGCAGGTTCCGTTCTAGGTAACTTAGGCATTGCAATGGCATTTGGATTATCAATTGTAGCCATGGCATATGTGATTGGAGACGTATCTGGATGTCACATCAACCCTGCTGTTTCAATAGGCATGTGGATTGATGGAAGAATGGAAACAAAAGATTTAATCATGTACATTGTTTTCCAGTGTATTGGTGCAATCATAGGTATTGCACTTCTTGTTGCAATCATTAACTCCGCACCAAGTCTCGGAGGATATGCAATGACTGGATTAGGACAAAATGGTTTCGGAACTGCATCAAGTGTTGGTCTTGGTGTTGTAGGTGCAATCATTGTAGAAATTATCTTAACTTTCGTATTTGTATTCACCGTTCTCGGTGTTACTAAAAAAACAGAAAATGCTGCTGTTGCAGGTATTGTAATTGGTTTAACATTAGCATTTGTACATATTATGGGAATTCCATTAACAGGAACCTCAGTCAATCCAGCACGTAGTTTAGCTCCTGCATTATTCATGGGCGGCCAAGCTCTCCAACAAGTTTGGGTATTCATTTTAGCACCGATTGTAGGTGCAGTAATTGCAGGATTATTATACAAAGGTTTAATATCAGAGGATGCTTAAGCCCTCTGATTTCTATTTTTTTAAATTCGGACACTTCCAATATAAGTGTGTCCTTTAAGATTTTCAAAATTGCTTTTTACTTCAAATTTAAAAGTATTTTCATTGGTGACATACAAATGAGCCAAAGCAATACCTACATCAATAGGATTCCATTTTTTAAGAATTTGACGTTTTAAAATATTCTGTTTAACTTGATACACATCAAATCCTTCATCCGTACGTGTAAAATACCATGGTTGAGAATTAATAGCTGAAGGCGCCAATTGTGCAGGCATTAATCTTTCATCAACAACATTACAGATTTCACTTAATTTTTTTCTTTTAAAATCAGATATATCTCTTGTTTTATTATCAGATTTTCCAAAAGCAATCAAAATAATAAATTCAGGATCATCATTTTTTATTGAACCCATTCCAACCCAGCAGCTACCAACATCAATGCTTTGTAAAAAAAGGGAAACCTGCTGAAAGATAAATCCTATATTTACAAGATAATTCTCTTTTTTCTCAGAATATAATGCCAAATAATATGGGGCACTCCAACGAGTTTTTAAATTAACATTATCTTTTTCTAAAATTTCATATCTATAGTTAATATCTTCATTCAAAGGTTTGACCTGTGCTATAAATTCATGGATAGGACCCATATCAATAAACTCATCAACATATTTTCGACAGGATTTCCTAAGATATATCTGTTTTGCCAAATTCACAAAAATCACCTTGTTTATTAAATAGAATTTCAAAGGATATAAAATTTAAATAATATTGAAATGATACATTATATATAAGGTGAATTTATGAAAATTGTTGTTGCAATTGGAGGATCAATTTTATTGAAAGAATATGATTGTAAAAAATTCCAAGAATATAGTGCTATCTTGAAAGACTTATCCAATGAACACGAATTATTCGTTGTTGTAGGTGGTGGAAGACCTGCAAGAGATTATATTGGAGTAGTTCGTGATTTAGGTGCTGGTGAAGCACAATGCGATGATATTGGAATAGAAGTTACAAGAATCAATGCTAAACTGTTACTGTCTGCTCTTGGTGATGCGGCATATCAAAGAGTGCCTCATAACTTCCAGGAAGCTTTAGAATTCTCAGCTAGTGGGAAAATTATTGTTATGGGTGGAACTGAACCGGCTCACAGTACTGATGCAGTCTCTGCAATACTTGCAGAATACATTAATGCAGACAAATTAATTAATTTAACTTCCGTTGACGGAATGTATACCAAAGATCCAAATAAATTTGAAGATGCTGAACTCGTCCCAGAAATTTCAGCTACTGATTTGCTTGAATTTTTAAGCGGAAAAGATGTTAAAGCTGGAACTTACGAATTTTTCGACACAACAGCAGTTCAAATGATTAAAAGGTCAAATCTGGAAACTGTAATCACCAATGGTTTTGAACCTGAAAACCTGATTAAAGCTGTCAATGGCGAAAAAATTGGTACTAAAGTTATAAATGAATAGGTGATAATGTGGAAAATCTCATTGATATCGGTTTGAATTTAATGCACTCCTCTTTTAAAAAAGATAGAATTGAAATAATAGAAGATGCTAAAAAAGTTGGAGTGAATCAATTCATAATTACCGGAACCAATGTACATTCAAGCCATATGGCCGCAGAATATACATCAAAATATCCTGAAACATTATTTTCAACATCAGGAGTTCATCCTCACGATGCAAAAACTTGTAATGGACACACAATAAATGAATTGGAAAAAATTGCGGGAAATGATAGTGTGGTGGCTATTGGTGAATGTGGTCTTGATTACAATAGAAATTTTTCACCGCAGGATTTGCAAAGAAAATGGTTTGAAGCTCAAGTAGAATTGGCTGAAAGATTAGACATGCCATTATTTTTGCATGAAAGAGAAGCACACAAAGATTTATATGATATATTGAAAAGGCATGAAGATATCGTTGAAAAAGCAGTTGTTCATTGTTTTACAGGAACAAAACAAGAAGCACAAAATTACGTTGATTTAGGTTGCAGCATAGGTGTTACCGGATGGATTTGCGATATGAAAAGAGGAAGAGACCTGCAGGAAGCTGTAAGTGTTATTCCTCCAGAAAAACTGATGATTGAAACTGATGCTCCGTTTTTAATACCTAAAAACTTTGATAAAAAACCTAAAAAGAACAGGAACGAACCGAAATATTTACCTCACATCCTCGAAACAATTGCACTATGCATGGGCCTTGATGCAGAGGAACTTGCAATTCAAGTTACAAAAAATACTAAAGAATTTTTTAAAATATAAAAAGGAGATGAAAAAATGGCAGTAGAACCTCATAAACATTGTCCCATCTGTGGGACTCCAATACCTTTAAATGAACTTGTATGTTCACCAGATTGTCAAAAAGTATGGGATGCAAGATTAAACCAAACTAAAAAATCAAGAATAATATTATACATTGTTATTGCAATCTTTTTAATTATTTGGGCAATAATGACATTCATGAAATAGGGATAATCATGATTTTAACATCTTCAAATACCCTTGAAAATAAAGAAGTTATAGAATATATGGGATTGGTTACAGGAGAAGCGTTAATTGGTTCAAATATTTATAAAGATTTATTTTCCGGTGTTCGTGATGTTGTAGGTGGAAGAACCACTAGATATGAAGAGGAAATTCAAAAAGCCCGTGACATTTCATTAAACAGTATGATTGAAAAAGCTGAAAATTTAGGTGCAAATGCAATCATTGGGCTTAAAATTTCTTATGATAATCTTGGGGGCACCATGGGAAATACC
Organism: uncultured Methanobrevibacter sp.; assembly: GCF_946184425.1. Lineage (GTDB taxonomy): Archaea > Methanobacteriota > Methanobacteria > Methanobacteriales > Methanobacteriaceae > Methanocatella. Next base: position 28,153 of record NZ_CAMHFP010000005.1, read on the forward strand.
ATCCTTGTAACGGCTTATGGTACTGCTATAAAATTTGAATAACATGGATTCAAAAGACAAAGAACTTGATAAAAAAGAAAAAAGAAAAGCAATTCTCTGTGTAAGTTTTGGTACAGCAGTCGGGCTTGTTGTTTATGGAATTTTCTTATATTTCAAAATAGCCATATTCGGATGGAATTTGGGATTGATTTTTGCACCATTGGCAGCAGGTTATGCCGAAACCATCTTAGCAGATCGACTTATTGGCCAAAATGTAGGGGCAATAAGTGCTTTCATTCTTTTTATCGACACTACTTTTTACAGTTTTATTTTAAAAAATCCTACATTGGGTTTTAATCTGATTACTGCAGGATCAATTTTTGTTATTTTACAGGCAGCATTCCCCACATTAATCAATTATATCATATTAGTTGTAATTGGTGGAATTATAGCCAATTTCATAAATACTCTCAAAAAGTACTGGAGACAAATTAGATCAGCCCTTAGAAAGCAGCAATATGTGAAATGGGATGGACCAACAGTTGAAATAGACATCGATTCCATTGTAAAGTTTAATGAAGATGAAAGCAATGAAAGACTCAATAATTTGGATTTTTACTTTATAACCAGCACAGATATGGTAAATAAAACATATAATATTGTAGGACTTTACCAAGCTGAAATCATCTTAGAAAAAGACACCAGCTTGATAGAACTGGAACCTGAAAAAGCTGAAATCAAACAACTCTACAACTTAAAAAAGGAAAAAGACAATTGTTTAATTCAATTAGCTAAAACAATTAAATCCAATGGAGGAAATGGAGTTTTAAATTTATCCATAAACTACAATTTAGTAGGATTAAAAGGAGACAATATTCAGATTACTGCAAAGGGAATGGGAATAAACATTGAATAAAAAAAAGGAGTTATAATATGGGACGAGGAAATATCATCATACCTATCATTGGATATGTTATTGCAATAATCTCCCCATTAATTGGTTTGGTCTATGGCGCAATACTATTCTTTACACAAAAAGACATTTATCTTTACAGAAAGCATGGCAGACTTTTAATTTACTTTTCAATAGTAGTATTTGTCGTAAGTTGGATAATTAGACTTCTACTTTAAAAAAAAAAAATGAATCGAATCTTACGAAGATAAGATTCATTTAATTAAAATTGATTATACTTTAATTGTAGGTCAAATTTTGCAAATTCAGTTTCATTTAGGAATTTTTTCATATCTTTATCTAATTTCATTGCCAAATCAACAACCACACCTAAAAAATTATCGAAATCTTCCTCAGATTGTGATTCAAGGCCGTGAGCTAAAATAGAATTATTTCTCTTTTGAGTTAAATCCTTAATCCTGTTTTCATTTTCCTTATAATATTTGCCTAAATCATCACCTAATTCGTTAAGCAATAAGAAATCTGCAATTAAACCAATTTTTATTTTTCCGTCATCACGCATCTTTTCAAGATAATCAATGAACTCTTGAGAAATATTATTCTTTAAAAGTATGGACACATCAATATCTGAACTCAGGAGGTTATATTTGGACAACCTAATTTGAGCAATTAATTCAAATGATCTATATAAACGAGCAATTGCATCATCATATTTATATTCAGCAGCTTTTCTTTTAGAATTATTAATCAAACTTGCAAGAATATAACAATTTTTCAGATTTGCAGATTTTGAATTGACCATAATTCCCAAAGCATTTAAATTTTTCTTTAATTTGACCTTAACTTCCAAAAATTCCATATTGTTAATATTAACTTTAGTCAAATAATCATAAGCTTTTTCAAAATCCATTGTATCCCAGTAATAATAGGATTTGCACAAATTCAGAAAAGATTCCTTATGTATACTCAAATCAACAATATAATTTAAAATATCAATACAAGGCATGAAACGGTTTGCATTGAAATTGTTTCTTGCTCTCATTATAGCAAACCTATCATAAATCTTGTAGAGATTTTGATAATTGATAATTTCTGTTCCTGCAGAAACTTGACCTCTGGACCTATCACCACTTACGGAAATTAGATCTTTATTATAAAACATACCACAACATGCCATTGCAGCAGACATTGTTTTAGTTCCAGAGGTATAGTCCATAATAATCTGATATTCTTTTGTTATGTCCATATCAAATTCCCAAATTTTAGATTCAAATGCTTCAAAACAAGTATTAAAGTCATCTATAGCATAAAGAGGAACAATTTGATAGTCTTCACCTTCAATAAACTCATCATTATCATTTTTAAATAAATTCTCAATATATCCAATAGTTTCTCGAGATTCTTCGGATGCAAAAAAGACCACATGATTCGGATAAATTTTAGTAATAGTGGAAAATAATTTTTGAGCAAGTAATCTAAAACCCTCATCACTGGAATCTGAATTGATACCTGTTCCAACAATCATGAATAATATAACATCTTTTCGTTTCATAATATCACTTAATATTTTATAACTTTTAATTAAAAAAATTTGTGAAAATTCAGTTATTATCTAAAATTATGGAAGAATACCCAACATTTTTAATGCCATGTATAATACCAAAACAGAAAACACAATTTTTAGTTTCTTTTGAGGTACCATATGTGCTAATTTTGCACCGACTGATGCCAAAGGAACAGAAAAAGCAGCAATAAAAATAAAATTAATTACACTAACATAACCAATGGAATATGGAAATGTATTAACTCCCCAACCTGAAATAATATAAGACAGGAACCCTCCAATGGCTGTAAGTGCAATAAAAATAGATGACGTTCCAATTGCTTCAATCATGGAAAATCCTAAAAGAGAGGTTAAAATAGCTATTAAAAATACACCCCCTCCAATACCTAAAAGACCAGATAAAAATCCGACAACTAAACCTATAATCACTGTTGAAGCCAAACTGAATGAAATCCTTACCTTTTCCCGTTCCTTGTTAAGATTTAGAATATTATTTATCGCTATGAAAAGCAAGAGACATCCGAAAATTATCTCCAAAATTCCTGAAGGCAATGCCGATGCTGCAAATCCTCCTAATGCACCTCCAATTATTCCAAAGATTCCTAATCTTAAGCCTGGACTAACAATATTGTCCATTGATTTCATGTGCCTATAGGCACCACTTAATGATGTAGGAATAATAATCGCCAAACTTGTTGCTAAAGAAATAAGCATTGCAAGATCTGATTCAACACCAATGTGCTGCAACAGGAAATATTGCAGGGGAACAATTATGAAACCACCACCGACACCCAAAAGACCTGATGCGAATCCCGCACAAATACCTATTAAAATCAAACCTATGAAATATTCAATTGTAAACATAAACATCAATTTATTTAAACTATTAATACTTAAATTATTGTAATGAAAGTTAATAAAACTATCTTAGTTGGATTTATATTAATTGTTTTTTCAGGGATAATTTTTGTAACTGATGCTTTTAATCCAATCATAAGACCTATAACATATATATTTTTAATGGGATCATCTAAAGGAAAAGATATAATGTTTTTTTTCCTTCTAGGAATATTCTTAATATTATCCCAAACAATTAAAAAAGAAATTGATTCAACAAGATATCTCAAGATATCCATCATCATAGGCTCAATTTTATTGATATTAGGAATTTTAATTGAAATCCTTTTTAGATTGCAGATGGGAATAGCTTTAAACAACATCTTTGCATCAATGAACCATGGAATGAGTACCACAAGCATTTTACATACTCATCTTTTAAAGTCAATTTTAGGAGAGATACTGACTGCAATTATGGGACCATTTATCCAAAGCAACATAAATACTGGCGTCGGATTATATTCATATGTTCCAAACTTTGCAAAACTAGTCATTTTATTGATTCCTATACTATTTGTAACCTGCGTTTTAGCAAGCCAGAAAAGGCCATGGCCGACCAACTTCATACTGGCAGTAGCTTCAAGTTGTCTAATCATTGGAGCGATTGATGGAGGAATGTTTGGAACTCCAGCAATTGTTGGAATTTGCGGACTTTATCTTGTATATAGAAACGGTTATTATACTAACTGCATTATGGGCTTCCTGATAAATGATAAAAACCTGCTTGAAAAAAATGAAGAAATTCAGCCACCCTACAAAGTTCATAGCTTAAGGAAAATGAGAGATTTATTTAACCTGTCGATTTATTTATTTGTAATTGGAGGTATAATTCTTTTAAGATTTACAGTAGCTTTTGCTGGAGCTGAACCTGATTATTATACCGTTGAAATTGCGAATATGGAAGATAATGTTACATTTGGAAAAATTCCTCTTGAAAAGATTAGTCAAACAAAAAACATCACAACATATCATGTGACCTCGGAATATAATGAAATGGAATTGTTGAATGACTTGAAAGTTCCTTTAAATAATTCGTGTGAGTACTATACAGTTAGTTGGAATATTTATTCATATTTAGATTAACATGAAAAGATTATACTTGATTTTACCAATTTTAGCGGGTTTCATGTTCGGATCAAGCGGAATATTCGTTCGAACAATGACTCAAAACGGAGTAGACCCGACAACATTATTATTTTTAAGGTTTTCAATAGCAATCATTCCCATTGCTATAGCTATCCTCCTAACAGACAGAAAATTATTCAAAATCAAATTAGATGACATTCCATTATTTATCATATGTTCAATATGTATAATTGGACTTAATTTATGTTATAACAATTCAATGAATACAATCCCCCTATCACTTGCAGCAGTCCTACTTTCAACTGCACCTATTTTTGTATTGGCATTAGCATATGTATTTTTTGGAGAAAAAATTACTCAAAAAAAGTTAATTTGCATGCTGATTGCAATATTCGGATGTCTTTTGATTACTGGAGTTCTAGAAGAAAATACCATAAGCATCCCATTATCAGGAATACTTTCAGGTATTGGTGCTGCACTATTCTGGGCAGTTTATCTTATTGCCTCAAAAAAATCAATTGACTCCGGAAAACATACATTTACAATACTGTTTTATTCCGTTATATTCATATCAATTGTTTTAATACCATTTACAAGCATTTCACAGATTACTCAGTTTGTTTCAATCAACCCCCTACTGGCAACAATATTCCTGGTAGTTCACTCGACATTTTCATTTGCCCTTCCATATATTTTATCTACAGTGAGTTTGAACTATATGGACTCTGGAATTTCGTCAATATTCTTATCCGGAGCAGAACCATCAGCAGCATTAATATTTGGATTCATCCTTTACTCAGAACTGCCTACACCATTAATGTTCTGCGGATTCATTTTAACAATCATGGCAATGATAATGTTAAGCAAATATGACAATGCCAAACAGTGACATTAAAAGAGAGATATATTTCAACTGTAAATAGCTTAAAACATGAAATAGATTATTTAAAAGCTATTTTAAAAAAATAACTAATTATTATAAATATTTAATTAAACCAACATTAATAATTATGACAAATTGCAAATATGTAAAAAATATTGAGTTACTCGGAAATATTTCCGATACAGTAAACCTGAGAAAATATGTTAAATTAAAAAATTCCTACTCTCCATTTCAAATTTTAAAAATATATCACATAAATTAAATATTCAAAACTTAAAAGAAAAACAGAAACTTACATGAAAAAAATTAAAATTTTTAAAAAAAATCAATTTTTTGCAAAGTTCATATTATCTTAGAATATAATCCCATTCAAGAAAATGAACATAATCAATTGAAATAAGAAAAAAGACTATTATTACAAAAATTTATAAATTTAAAAAATAAATTTAAACATATGATTCTAAGCATTATTATTCCCACATATAATGAGGAGGAATATCTTCCAATTCTTTTAGAAAGTATTAAAACTCAAAGTTTTACTGATTATGAAGTCATAATTGCTGATGCCAATTCTACTGATAAAACTAGAGAAATAGCTGAAGAATATGGATGTATAATTGTTGAAGGCGGTCTTCCAGGAGTGGGCAGGAATAATGGTGCAAAAGTAGCGAAGGGTGAATATTTATTGTTCCTGGATTCAGATTTAAAGCTTACTGATGACTATTTGAGAGATGTGTTATATGAATTTAGGATGGAAAAACTTGGAATTGCAATTACTCAGATGTTACCTCTCTCAGATAAAGTTCAAGATAAAATATTTCACGATTTTGCCAACTATTTTATGATTAGTGTTGAAAAAATCAAACCTCATGGTGCAGGATGTTACGGGATAATTGCAAGAAAAGAATTGCATGACAAATGTGGAGGGTTTGATGAATCACTGACCTTCGGTGAAGATACCGATTACATTGAAAGATTAGCTAAAAAAGAAAAATTTCGAGTTTTGAGAAATGCAAAAATAGGTGTTTCCACCAGACGTCTTGAAGAAGAAGGTCTTGCAACATTAATAAGACAATATGGGAAAAGTACCATTAATGATTTTTTAGGAAAAAGAACAGATGCGAGTGATTTGAACTATAACTTTGGTCATGGGAAAGAAAAATTGACTACAACCAAATTATCAAGATTAGAAAGAACTACCGAACAAATAAATAAACTTAAAGGAAGTTATGACGAATCCCTTCAAAAAATACAAAATACCCGAACAAGGTTAAGGATAAATATGAAAAAAAGAAACAAAAAAGTTGTTTTTTATTGTGTTTGCGGAGAAGGAATGGGGCATGCAATAAGAACCGGAGTTATAGTAGATAAAATTAAAGACAAGTATGATGTCTACATTTTTTCAAGCGATAGAGCGTACAAATACTTAAGTTCAAAATTTGATCATGTTTACGAAATTGGCGGGTTCAATACAGTATACATTAACAACAAGGTGAATAACCTAAAAACATTATCTAATGCATTGAAAAGAAACCCTACAAATATTAAAACTGGATATGAAACTTTATATAAAAAAGCAAGGCAACTTCATCCCGACATTATTGTGACTGACTTTGAAATTTATGCTACAATGGTTTCCAAACTTCTGGATATCCCTTTAATCAGCCTGGACAACATCCACATGATTACCCAAACAAAAATTGATTATCCTAAAAACCATTATGTTGAAATGATTAAAGCCAAAGGTGTTATCAAAACATATGTTGTAAAACCTAAAATTCATATATTGACCAGTTTCTTTTATCCAAAAATCAAGGCAGGTAAAAAGGCAGTAATCTATCCCCCAATAATACGTGAAGATATCTTGAAATTAAAATCGACTGATGGAAATCACATTATTGTTTATCAAACAAGTAAGGAAAGTAGAAAACTTGTTCGCAAATTGAAAGATATCAAAGATGAAAAATTTATTGTCTATGGATTCAATGTAAACAAAAAAGATGGAAATTTAACATATAAAGAATTTAATGAAAATGAATTCTATGACGATTTGGCTTCATCAAAAGCAGTTATCAGCAATGGAGGATTTACTTTTATCTCTGAAGCGATTTATCTTAAAAAACCAATTTATTCTGTTCCTGCTAGGGGAAACTTTGAACAGACATTAAACGGATTTTACGTTCAAAAATTAGGATATGGAGAATACCACGAATCAATGAATGCTGAAAGAGTAAAATCATTTTTAACCAGACTTCCAAAATATCGAAAAATGCTTCAAAAAGTAAAAAATTCAAATAATGATGGAATTGTCAATGAATTAATTTATAGAATAGAAAAATATTCCAGATAACCAAAAAAAAACTAATTTTTATAAAAAAAAAAGAAAAAAAGGTTAATTATAACTCAGAATATAATAATCCTGTAGCCCTATAATAGAAGAATATTGTATAAACTCCGAAGATTCCCCATAATATTCCTCCAACTGTTTGATTGTAATACATAATTACTGCAGTAATAGTATTTATTACAAACCAACTAACAATCAGGATAACAAAGGTTATTGCAATCTTAGTTAATCCAACCCTAAAAATATCATTTATAGCTTCCCTAATAGCTAATGCCTCACCCAAATTATCATGTTTAGCCAATCTGCATTTTGCCATAATTTCTGCCAAACCAAAAATGACAAACAAAATTATGGTTATTAATGAAGTAAGCCATGGCTGGAAAAAAATTCCTAAAATAAAATAACAAATAAATGGGATAGCGAAATAAACTATTATAACAATTATCTGTTTGATTGCATTAGAAACTTGCCTTACAATATCAAGATTAGGAGAATCAGTTCGACAATTAATTCCCCATTTTACAATATCTAACATATAACCTAAAATCAACAGTAGAACAATTGAAAAAAGGATTATTTTTATTATACTCAATCCACCATTAATTATATCATTTAGGCCTATTAAAGTAAAAAGAAAATCCATAATGGATAATCCACCTATAACTCCTGCAATAATTCCCAATATAATAAATATTACTAATGCTTTAATATTCTGCAATGGATATAATAAAGCACCACTTACAATATCCCTAACGTCCATTTGCCGCACCTTTTAGTTAAATACTTTCACCTATAAAGTTCGGATAAGTGAAAATTTCTAATAAAAACTATATAATAATCTATTTGCATTACTATTTAAATATTAAATCAATACAAAAATAATCAAAAAAGTTTTAAAAAAAAAAATAAAAAAGTGATTAATTAAAAAATTTAATTAATCCAAAAGGCAACTATAAAGTAACGCCCATTTCTAGTTGTTCAGTTAATTCCTTGTACCTATTACGGATAGTCACTTCAGTCACACCTGCAATATCCGCAACATCTCTTTGGGTTTTTCTCTCACCAAGCAAGACAGATGCAATATATAATGCAGCCGCAGCAACTCCTGTAGGGCCTCTTCCTGAAGTCAAACCTTTTTCCATAGCCTTTTCAATGATTTCAATAGCTTTGGATTGTGCTTCACCAGAAAGACCTAATTCAGATGCAAATCTTGGAACATAATCAACAGGAGAAGTAGGTGGTAATTTAATATTCAATTCACGAGTTAAGAATCTGTAAGTTCGACCAACCTCTTTTTTAGTTACTCTTGAAACTTCTGCTATTTCATCTAATGTACGAGGCACATTACAACGACGACATGCAGCATACAATGAAGCGGCCACTACACCCTCGATACTTCTTCCTCGAATTAATTTATTATCTACTGCACTTCTGTAAACAACTGATGCTGCCTCCCTTACACTTCTTGGAAGACCTAATCTTGAAGAATCACGATCAAGTTCACTTAATGCGAATGCTAAATTTCTTTCAGTTGCACCAGAAATTCTGATTTTCCTTTGCCATTTTCTTAACCTATACCATTGAGCACGGTTTCTAGCAGGAATATCACGACCGTAGATATCTTTGTTTCTCCAATCAATCATAGTACTTAAACCTTTATCGTGAATAGTGTAGGTAATTGGAGCTCCAACTCTAGTACGTTTATCTCTTTGCTCATGATCGAACGCTCTCCATTCCGGACCCATGTCCACAAGGTTTTCATCAATAACCAAACCGCAACGAGCACAAACTACTTCTGCTCTTTCATAATCCCCAATCAATTCTTCAGAACCACATTCAGGACAAACAGTCTGTTTATTATCATCAAAAACTTTTTCTTGTTGAGGTTCTCTTCTTACTCCCCTACTTCTTCTACTTGGAGTTTGTGTTACTTCTTGTGTCGTGCTTTCATCCTCCTTTTTTTAGATTTTTTGGATTTTGGTTTAGATACAAATAGTTTTTCACCACAATTTTTTGCAATACGATCTCTATCTGCTGATTTAAATAAACGAATAGAAACGTATGGTTGTTTTGTTGGTCCAAAAACATAACTAACCTTCCCAATTTTGTTTTTATTACTGTCAAAAACAATACCACCTGGTGACGGTGTTTTAGAAGATCTAGCTATCAGTTTACCAGAATTTGCAATATGCAAACTATTTCCTAAGAATTTCATATAATCAATCTTAAAATCAAATCTGTATCGTTTTTATATTATAAAAAAAGTAGTATATAAATATATCGGTAATATTTATATACATAATAGAGTTTATATTTAAATGTTTTTCTATTTTTATTTAAGTCCAGTAATCTGTGCTAAAGTCATGCCACTATCCAACTTATCAACAATGACTGACTCTGCCAATTTCACTTCAAGAGCTGAAATCATTACTCTGCTGAACAATTTCTTAGGGATGACAATAATTCCAGTTTCATCTCCAAAGAAGAAATCACCAGGACAAATATTATTGTCTTCAATTTCGATTGGTTGATTTAAAGTTCCCAACCCTAGAGCCAAACCAGCATTAGGAACAAAATTAGATGCGAAGATTGGATAATCCATATATAATAGAGCATCCAAATCGCGAACAGATCCATAGATCACAGTTGCTTTGATTCCATTATTTTTTGCAGAGGTGGAAGCTAATTCACCCCATATTGCCTTTTCATCATCATCAACTTTAAAAAATAAAATATCCCCATCGTCTGCAGCATCAATAGCCAAAGCTGAAGTTCCCCAATCATCACTGGTTGTCTCAACAGTGAAAATACTTCCCCAAACTTTCAAATTATTAATTGGTTTAATGGATTTGATTGTACCTGAACGATGTGAAATGCCCTTATAGGCATCTGAAATTTGACAAGCAGATATATTTTCAAGTAAAGAGACAAGATTAATATATTTTTCATAATTGTTTCCATTAAATTTTAAATCATCAATAGTTACATTTTCTAAATTAATATCTTCAACATTAACTCTTTTATCTAAATTTTTATTCTTATTTAAAATATCTTTTGGAGTTACAGACATTACCTCACCATTTTTCTTTTATATATATATTTAATATTATATGTACAATGTTAAAATATTTTTTCAATATAACAGATTTTATATATTAGTTTTATCAAAATTAATACATGTAGTATTAGAAAAAATACTTAAATTTATTATATGCTCATAGAGCTCATTTACATTAATCATTTATTATAATTATTATTAATTAATTCACAGACAGGAGAAAAATCAAATATTAAGGAATCAAAGATTGGCGAGTTTTATAAAGTTCAAATTAAATCATATGGAATGAATTAATAAACCCTTAATAGTGTGACACTCCGAATGTATTGGCTCTTTTTTTAGTGTATAATAGGTAAAAATATGTTTATCGTATAATTTATGCAAGTTTATTGCCTAAAAATAATTAAATTTTTAGTTATTACATAAATTATCCCGATTAAATTAAGCTTAGGAGGCTTAAAGATGGGAAAAGGTGAAGAATTAACTACAACAAAATATTTAATTCATGCACAAATTACTGCTAATGGTATTGTTGAAAAACCAGATGTCGTTGGTGCAGTGTTTGGGCAAACTGAAGGTTTACTTAGTAACGATTTAGATTTAAGAGAACTTCAAAGAACTGGAAGAATTGGAAGAATACAAGTAAATATTCATTCCAACAGCGGAAGAGCAAAAGGTGAAATCGTTATTCCATCCAGTTTAGATCGAGTTGAGACAGCCATTCTCGCTGCATCTCTTGAAACAATTAATCGTGTTGGACCTTGTGAAGCTGAAATTCAAACTTTAAAAGTTGAAGATGTTAGAGCTGTAAAAAGAGAACAAGTCGTAAACCGTGCTAAAGAAATTTACAAAAACATGGTTGAAAGCGTTGGTCCTGCCAGCATGAAAATGATTGAAGAAGTAAGAGAAGCAATGAGAGTTCATGAAATTTCCGAATATGGAGATGATCGCTTACCTGCTGGTCCTAGCATCCACACATCAGATGCAATAATTGTAGTGGAAGGACGTAGCGATGTTTTAAACTTACTCAAGTATGGAATTAAAAACACCGTTGCTGTTGAAGGAGTTAGTGTTCCTCAATCAATTGGTGAATTAAGTAAAAAAAGAACCACCACTGCATTTGTTGATGGAGATAGAGGTGGAGAATTAATCTTAAAAGAACTCTTACAAATTGGAGATGTTGATTACATTACCCGTGCTCCTAAAGGAAAAGAAGTTGAAGACTTGGAAAAAGATGAAGTTTTAGTCGCACTTAGGGATAAAGTCCCAACAGCACAATTTTTAGCTACACACAACATCCTAAATGAATCTAACAGTTCCAACAAAAAAGACAATCATAAAAGATACCAAAATAAACATTCCAGAAAACAAAAATTCACCCCACGTGAAGAAGTTGTTGAAGAGCCAGTTGTCGAAGATGATGAAGTTAGCCTAATGAAAGATATGCTAAAAGAATTTGAAGGAACCGGCAGTGGAGCAATATTGGATGAAGCATTAAATATGACTAAAGAAGTTGAAGTGGAAAATATTTACGAAGAAATTAAATCCATTGAAGGAACTGCAGACAGTGTCATATTTGATGGTGTAATCAGTCAAAGATTAGTGGATGTGGCTTCTCAAAAAGGAATTAAAAGACTAGTTGCATTCAAATCCATGAATATAGTTAAAAAACCACATGATGTGAAATTAATAACTATAGACTAATTAAATTCAAAAAAAGGAAATGGAATTTCTATTTCCTCAATTTCTTATTTTTTAAAAATCTTCTTAAAAATTTTACAAACAGCAATTATGCAATTCTTTTTATATATTTCAGAAAAAAATAAACTGAAAAATAGTTTTAATTTGTTAAAACATCATAATTGCACAAATAATATATAATATAACTAACAGATTAATTATAGAATATGGAAATTGGAGGATGAAAATGAATATCAATATTGATAATTACTATCGTACTAGAAAAAATGTTTTCGAAAGAATTGAAGATGCTAGTACCGCAACTAAAATTCTCATGTCATTAATGATGGCATGTTTCACAGGGATAATGGCTCAAATTATTATACCTCTCCCATGGACTCCAGTTCCTATAACTGCACAAACTTTCGCGGTTTTAAGTTCTGGTTTACTATTAGGTAGAAAATATGGATGTTTAAGCCAAATTTTATATGTTATTTTAGGTATTGCATTTATTCCTTGGTTTGGAGGAATGACTGGAGGTATTGAAACATTTTTAGGATCAACCGGAGGATTCTTTATCGGATTTATAATTGCATCCTATTTCATTGGAGCAATTAGAGACAAATATGCACATGCACGTAACTTTGGAAAAATGACACTGGTTATTGGTGTAGCAAACTTTGTATGTATTTATATTCCTGGTCTTGCAGGTCTTGCATTATGGTCTGCTAATTCAGGAGCTCCTTTAGGAATTGTTGATTTATTAATGATGGGTCTTATACCATTTATTGCTGGAGATATTGTTAAAATTTTAGCAGCAGCTTCAGTATCAAAAATATTCTTACCAAAAGACTAAAAAAGGTTTTAAACCTTTTCTTTTTTTATTTATTTAGATATTATGAAACTTGTTTTAAGAGGACATCACTTATTATGTCTTCAAGGTTTTCAAGGTTATGGTTATGATGAAAATTTTGTCAAAAATATGACAGAAATTAACCAGACCAGAACATCTGAAAATACTTCCATTTCACTGACAGATTCTCCAGATGATATTTGTAAATCCTGTCCTAATTTAAAAAATAATTTATGTCAGAATGCCACACAAAATAAAATCATAGTATCAATGGATAACGAAGTACTATCAAAATTAAACCCTGAAATGGAATATGAAAGTGTAGAGTTATTTGAAAAAGTTCAAAATATATTTAATTCGAAAGAAAGCGTGAATAAGATATGTGATAATTGCATGTGGCATGACAAATGTTTATTTTATCAGAAACTTTGAACCGATACTTTTAAATACTACATAATAAATATATATTAAATGTTGTAATACAACAAATATAGTCCCGTAGGGTAGTGGTAATCCTTCTAGGCTTTGGACCCGGAGACGGCGGTTCGACTCCGCTCGGGACTATTTTAATTAACTATTTTTTACTGATATTTTATGGAAAAGCTATTACTTATTGGAATTGATACAAGAAGTATGCTTAATAGTGCATTAAAATTAGATTATGATATTTATTCTACAAGCTATTTTTCAACATCAGACACACCCGCAATTAAAAACCAAAAAATCATTCTAAACGAGGAAGACGGACTTAGCTGCGGTGTTTTCGAAGAAGAATTTAACAGCGAAAAACTTATAGAAATTTCAAAGGATTACATTGATGAAGTTGACTACATCATACCGATTTCAGGAATTTCGCCAACAGAGTTTTCAAGAAAGGATCAAAAAAAGATTTTAGGAAATACAAATGTTAAACACATTGAAAACAAATACAAATTTTATCAAAAAATTAAATATGAATTTAAAACTCCTAAGACTTTTTATATAAGTGATGTAGATGAAGCTTATGAAATAAATAATAATCATCCGGAGAGTCAATTTATTTTAAAACCCGTGCAAGGAAGTGGCGGGTATGATATCAACATATTAAATAATAATGAAGATATTCAATTTAATAAAGGAGATTTCATTCTTCAAGAATATGTTCATGGAATCAATTTAAGTTCATCTGTTCTATCAACAAAAAATGATGCAAAAACTATAATGAATTCAAGATTACTGACTATTCATGACTTTGAAAAAAACAATAGTTTCATATATGTGGGAAACATTTTGCCATTAACCGAAAAATCAATAATGTCCAATATTAATGATATCGATAAAATTAACAATCTTATGATGGAAACATCAGAAAAATTATCTCATAAATTTAATTTAATCGGATCAAATGGTGTGGATTATATTCTTAATGAAACTGGATTATATGTAATTGAAATTAACTCCAGACTTCAAGGAACATTTGAGTGCATTGAAAAGTCACTTGGAATAAACATGCTGGATGCACATATAAAAGCATGCATGGGAGAAATTGTTGAAATTCCTAAACCTAAATATTACTCCTATAAGAAAATCATATATTCACCAACACGAATGAAATACGAAAAAATAGACTTGAACAATATTTTTGACTTGCCCCATATAGGATCAATTACCGAAAAATCAGAACCGTTACTAACAATTATTGATAAAGATAAAAATTTTGAAAAATTATATGAAAAAGTTGAAATAGCCAGTAAAAAAGTAAATGATGCAGCTATAAGATACCAACAAGGTATAGAATAAACAATATCAACCCAATTGTTATCATAAATGTAGTTATAATCATCCCATGAGTTATCCAAACAAATAATTTCGCCTTATTATCAGGGTCTTTCATAAATTGGTCAATTGGATTTCTTTTCATTTTAAACACACTTTCTTGAAATTTCTAGTAAAAAAAAATTTTACAATAACTAACTTAAATTTAAATTTTTAAAAAATAAACACATTTTAAATCATTAATTTAAAAAATAATAAAAAATAAAGAAAATGAGAAGTATTAAGAAAAATTTAAGCTTCTGCATTTTCAGCTGCTTCAGCTGCAGCAGCTGCCTTTTCATTTTTCTCAATAGTGGACCTAATCATTTTCAATCTTACGAAGTTTTCCCTTTCCATTTCTTGGAGTCTCATATCAATATACTTTTCAGTATTTTGGAATCTTGGAATCATAATATGTTCCAAAGCATTTACTCTACGTTTAGTAGCTTCGATTTCTTCAGCGAGTAAGAAAATTGTTTTTTCTACTTCACCCAGTTCGATTAAGTACTTTACAGATTCCTCGAATTTTTTAGCAGCTTCGTCTAATTGAATAGTAGTATCAGAAAATCCATAACCCCTATCAATAATGGATCTTTCACCCATTTTGACATCAGTGACCGGTACTGATACACCCATAACACTTCTTGAAGTAATTTCAACATCAATAGATTCTTTTACAGATAAAGCAGCTTTTCTAACTGCTAAATCTCCCATTGCAATTTGAGCTTCAAGTAAAGCATCATTAGCTTCTTTTAAACTTTTTTCTGCGTTTTCACGAATACCTTTGACACGATCCAAGATATCAAAAAACTCTTTAATTAAAGCGTCCCTTTTCTCTTTAAGTAAACCATGCCCTTTAACAGCAAGTTTAGTCCTATTTTTAAGAGATAATAATTCCATACGAGTTGGATTAATTCCATCTATAATATCTTGTGCCATTTAATCACCTACATTACTGTAATGAGATTAGTCATCTTTTGGAAGGTATTGTTCAATAAATTCTTCTTTAACCCTTTTAAGTTCAGATTTAGGTAAGATTTTGAGTAAACTCCAACCAAGATCTAAAGTTTCAAAGATAGTTCTGTCTTCATCTTTACTTTGGGTAATGAATTGGTCTTCAAATGCTTGAGCAAATTCTAAGAATTTTTGATCCCTTTCAGTAAGTGCTTCTTCCCCTACAACCGCAACGAGGTCTCTTAATTCACGACCTTCTGCATATGCAGAATAAAGTTGGTCAGATACACCACTGTGATCATCCCTAGTTTTTTCTCCACCAATACCACCACTCATCAAACGAGAAAGTGAAGGAAGTACGTCTACAGGAGGGTAAATACCTTTCCTTGAAATTTCCCTACTTAATACAATTTGTCCTTCGGTAATATAACCGGTTAAGTCAGGAATTGGGTGAGTAATATCGTCTTGAGGCATAACTAAGATAGGCATCTGAGTAATTGAACCTTCTTTACCGTCAATACGTCCTGCTCTTTCATAGATACCAGCAAGGTCAGTGTACATGTAACCAGGATAACCTCTTCTTCCAGGTACTTCTTCCCTTGCTGCAGAAATTTCCCTTAAAGCTTCACAGTAGTTGGTCATATCTGTTAAGATAACCAATACTTGCATACCTAAGGTAAATGCGTAATATTCAGCAGTAGTCAAAGCCATTTTTGGAGTTAAAATCCTTTCAATAGCAGGGTCATCTGCTAAGTTCATGAATACTGTTAATTTTTCTAAAGCACCAGTACGTTCAAAGTCTCTCATAAAGAAGTTAGCTTCTTCGTTGGTAATACCCATTGCAGCAAAAATTACTGCGAACTCATCGTCAGCACCTAATACTTTAGCTTGTCTTGCAATTTGTACAGCCAAATCGTTGTGAGGTAAACCAGATCCTGAGAAAATAGGAAGTTTTTGTCCTCTTACTAATGTGTTCATTCCGTCAATGGTAGAGATACCAGTTTGAATAAATTCTTCAGGGAATTCACGAGAAGCAGGGTTCATTGGTGCTCCGTTAATATCTAATTCTTCATCAGGTATGATTTCTGGTCCACCATCAATAGGTTTACCGATACCGTTGAAGATACGGCCCATCATGTCCCTGGACACACCGATTTTAGCAGTTTGACCAGTAAATCTGGTTTTAGTATCTTTAGTGTTTAAATCGTTAGTTCCTTCAAAAACTTGAATAACAGCAACATCTTTAGTTACTTCTAGAACTTGTCCACTTCTTTTTTCACCAGTAGGTGTTTCAATATCTACAATTTCATTGTAACCAACGCCTTCTACTCCTTCAACAACCATCAAAGGACCTGAGACTTCAGATACAGTAGTATATTCTCTAGTTTTAATATTTGTATTCATTTTTAAGCCTCACTGCATTGTTTAGTAATTGCGGATTGAATTTCTTCAATTTTTGCATCAAATTCGTCTTGTGGTATGTATTTCATTTTACCGATTTCTTCTTTAACAGGTAATGCTACAATGTTAGCAATTGGTGCACCTCTGTTAACAGCTGCAAGAGATTCTTTGTAGAATAATAAAATGGTTTTTAACATTTTGTACTGTTTATCAGGAGCACAGTATGTATCTACTTCATCAAATGCATTTTGTTGTAAGAAGTCTTCTCTTAACATACGGGTAGTTTCTAAAGTAGCTTGGTCAGTTTCTGGTAATGCATCAGGACCAACTAATTGTACAATTTCTTGTAACTCAGATTCTTTTTGTAATAATCCCATAGCTTGGTCACGAGTTGCTCTCCAATCTGCTGCTACATTTTCAGCCCACCATCCTTCAATACTGTCCACATATAAGGAATAACTTTGTAACCAGTCAATTGAAGGGAAGTGACGTTTATCCGCAAGGGATGCATCTAATGCCCAGAACACTTTACAGATACGTAATGTGTTTTGAGTAACAGGTTCTGATAAGTCCCCACCAGGAGGAGATACTGCACCGACTACAGAAATAGATGCAACATTTGGTTCAGTACCAATAGTTTTTACTCTTCCAGCTCTTTCGTAGAATTGTGCTAATCTGGATGCTAAGTATGCAGGGTAACCTTCTTCCCCAGGCATTTCTTCTAATCTTCCAGAAATCTCCCTCATAGCTTCAGCCCATCTTGAAGTTGAGTCTGCCATGAGCGCTACATCGTAACCTTGGTCACGGTAATATTCAGCAATAGTAATACCTGTGTATACACATGCTTCACGAGCTGCTACCGGCATGTTTGAAGTGTTAGCAATAAGAACAGTTCTGTCCATTAATGGATTACCGGTTTTAGGGTCATCAAGGAATGGGAATTCAGTAAGTACTTCAGTCATTTCGTTACCACGTTCTCCACATCCAATATATACAACAATATCTGCGTCAGCCCATTTAGCTAATTGTTGTTGTGTAACAGTTTTACCGGATCCGAAAGGACCTGGAATAGCTGCTGCTCCTCCTTTAGCTACGGAGAAGAAAGTGTCTTGTGCTCTTTGACCAGTTACTAATGGTATATCTGGATCTAATTTTTCAATGTAAGGACGGCTTCTTTTTACAGGCCATTTTTGGAGCATTTGTATTTTTTCACCGTCAACAGCTGCAATATCTTCTAATACAGTGTATTCTCCTTCAGCTGCAATTTCAGTAACTTCACCTTCCATAGCTGGT
Source organism: uncultured Methanobrevibacter sp. (assembly GCF_946184425.1). GTDB lineage: Archaea > Methanobacteriota > Methanobacteria > Methanobacteriales > Methanobacteriaceae > Methanocatella. The sequence continues at coordinate 46,855 of NZ_CAMHFP010000005.1, forward strand.
GGAACCATAATTTTGTGTAAAACTGCAGTAGTTTCTTGTACTTCTCCGAGTACATCTCCGCCTTTTACTTTGTCCCCAACTTTAGCTACAGGTTTGAAAGCCCATTTTTTCTCTTTGTTGATGGAATCTACATCAATACCTCTTGCAATGAAGTCACCAGATTCTTCTCTGATGATTCTTAAAGGTCTTTGAATTCCGTCAAAAATAGAACTCATTACACCAGGACCAAGTTCTACAGACAATGGACCACCAGTACATTCTACTACTTCACCCGGTTGAATACCGGCTGTTTCTTCATATACTTGGATAGTTGCGGTGTCACCTTCTAACTCAATGATTTCACCGATAAGCTTTTCGTCACCTACCCTAACCATCTCAAGCATCTGAGCCCCTCTCATACCATCTGCAATAATAACAGGCCCAGCAATCTTAATAATATTTCCTTCAATAATCATTTAACCATCTCTACCCCAATAACTCTTTTAATAAGGTCATTTATTTGTTCAGATGAACCTTCTGAGGACCCATCTTTATCTGGTATTTCAATTATCATTGGTAAAACATTTGAACCAATTTTTCTATCAATGTGATTTCTTATTTCATTAGCCATTAATTGGGTAATGATAATAATTGAAATTTCTTCATCTAAAAATTTATCAAAAGCTGCGATAGCTTCTTCAGGAGTATTAACTACTTCTGCTTTTTTGACACCACCTAATCTAAATCCGGAAACAGTGTCAATATCACCTATAACTGCTACTGAACTCATATTAACATCTCCATGATTTTAGAATTAGGGAAGTCTGCTTCTCTTTTTGCTCTTGCAATAATTTTTAAATTTTTAATTTCATTTTCTTTTTGACTTAAATAACCAATAATTGGACCAATTCCTAGTGGTTTTTTAGAAGCTAAAGATTTTGAATAGTCGGAAGCATATTTATCTAATGCTTTTTCAAATAGAGCGACTGAGCCAGTTTCATTATACATTGGCATCACATCAGTCAAAGCTTCAGCATATTTTGTTCCTTCCAGACCAGAAACTACATTTGTAACATCTGGAGATTCCATTAAATCTTTAAGTTTCCATTCACGTAATTGGTACCCTTCTTCTAATATATAAGGAGAGATTGCATCATAATCTAGACCATCTTCTTTAGCCCTTATAATTAGTTTAAGATTAGCTACATCAACCTGTGTTCCAACATATGAGTATAAAATTTGTTTGTTTTCATCTGAAGGAACATCAGTAGAACGTAATAATTTGCCTAAATAATATTTGTCTAAAGCTGATTCTAATGGAAGAATCATTTTAGTATCTTCATATTGTGGAAGAGCATCTTCTAATGCTGTTGAGTATTCAGTACCATCCAAACTTGTTACAATATCAGTTACACTATCTGAGTCAGCTAAAGCATCTAACTCTTCATATAATGATCCACAAGGAATTAATAATTCCCTTGTTTCTTCTGGAGTAAGACCAACTTCTTTAGCGGTTAAAAGACTTTTGATGTTGTCCACATCAGTTTTTCTAGACATGACAGCAAAAGGTTTTTTAATTTCTTTAGGAGCCAATCTTGCAACAAAGTCATAAGTGTTAGCACGTTCAACATCTAATGCTTTATCGAGTGGATATTCATCTAAAACATCAGCATAGTCAGGGCTGCCTCTGAGATAATTTTCAACTTCATCAACATTGTTGGTTTCAACAAGTTCAGAAATTTGTTTTTCATCAAAGAGTCTTCCTTTTCTAGCTCTTACTCTTGAACTTGGGTTAAGATAAGGATAAACGTCCAAAATTGGTCTAGATGTAATGATTACAACTACTGCACCTACAACAAGTATTGCGATAACACAAAAGACAAGAAATGTGTCTTGTGTAAGTCCCATTGAACTTATTAAGGTAGCAATTTCATCTGCCATAATTTATCCTCCTAATTATTTAAATAATATTTCAGCAACTTCACTACGTAAGATACTTTTAAATCTATCTAATCTAGCTTCAATTGTATTATTTACTTCAATATCTCCATTAACGGTCTTTAAAATAGCTCCACCCATAGCGTCAATAGGTTCACCTAATGTGAACTTGATATCTTCTAATTGGAAAGAGTCTGAACCACTTGCAGATAATTCTTCTTTAATTTTTTTAGTATCAGCTTCATTTAATTGAATAATTAAATCATTTCCGCCAATTTCATCAGCAGCTTCTTTAATCATTTTACTTAATGAATCTTCATACTCGTCGTCGCCTGAAGAAGCTTTAGTTTTTAACTGATCGACTGCTTGATTGAAAGCAGCATCAATTACTTCTTCTTTAGCGCCTAATTCTGCTCTACGAGCATTCATCTTAGCTTCAGAGATAATTTGCTGATATCTCATATCAGATTGTTTTTTACCGTTATCTAAAATTTTAGTTTTTTCAGCTTCAGCGGTTTTTTCAGCTTGTGCTTGAATTGCTGAAACTTCAGCATTGGCATCTTGAATGATTACATCAGCTTTCCCTTGGGCTTCAGACATAATGCTTGAAACAATTTTATCTGTGCCTGAGCTCATATAAATTGCCTCCTTAACCTAAGATTCCACCGAATACCATAAGTAAAATAGCAATCAAGAAACCGTAAATAGCTTGTGTCTCTGGTAATGCAGAGAAAATAATACCACGAGCGAACATATCATTATCTTCTACGATTGCACCAACAGATGAGGATGCAGCAATACCTTGTCCCATACCGGAACCTAAACCAGCGAAACCAATGGATGCACCTACACCAATAGCTACAATACCTGCTTCAGTAGGTAATCCTTGTCCTCCACCTAATAATCCTGAGAATACTAATAATAAGATTGCAACCAAGAAACCGTAAATAGCCTGAGTTTCTGGTAATGCAGAGAAAATAATACCTCTTGCAAACATGTCATTGTCTTCTGCAACTGCACCTACAGATCCAGCAGCTGCCATACCTTGCCCTAAACCGGAACCTAATCCAGCAAATCCAATTGCTACTCCAGCACCAATAGCTGCTAAAGCAGTACCTAAAGCAATTTCTACCATATTTAATTCACCTTTGAAATAATATTGATTTTATAATTTAATTTAAGATATAAATGAAAAATTTTTAATTTTTAATTTTAGTAAATGTCCTTTTTGCTTTAAAAGCATCAAATTTACCTTTACCTTCCATGAAGAATTGAGAGAAGAATTCCACATAGTTAAGACGTAAAGAGTTAATGAATGCACCTAATACTTGGAAAGCAAAGTTTGCTATGTGTCCACCAATGAATATGATAACTCCTAGAACAATACCAATAACTGGAATCATGTCTCCAACTAAGTTAGTTAAGATGTTAACAGTCATAGCGATACCACCAGTAGCTAAACATAATGCTAAAAGACGTGCGTAGGATAAAACATCTCCCATGAATCCGAAGATATCCATTACACCATATGCACCGTTAGCCCATACTAACATTCCAATAGTTGCAATTATTAAAACCGCACCTATAGCTATACCAACAATACCTAATGAAGGAAGAGCTATTCCCATAATAGGACCATTAAGTACACCTAAAGCGAGGAAAATAATACCTGCTTCCAATACAAACCAACAAATTTGAGAACCAATTGCATCTTTCTTATTACCATATCTTAAATTGTTAATAGCACCAATAAGGAATCCAATATTAGTGTAAATAAGACCAATAGCAATAGCAATTAATAAGATATTTTGAGGATTTTTGAATGATTCAACAGCAGCAATAACTGTTGGTAATTTGAAACCTAACATTCTTTCTGGGAAATCTCCCAGGAAACCATTAGTAATTAAACCCAGTATAACGGACCACAGTCCTGACCAGATTAAAATCCAACCAAAGGAATGCATTGACTCTTTGATTTTTCCAAGACCCAGTAATAATACTACACCAATAAGAGAAACAATTAACCCGTAAACTGCATCGGTTAAACAGAAACCGAAGAAGAGTGGGAATGTAATTGCAACAAAAATTGTTGGATCAATTGCATTGTAACGTACTGGAGAGTACATATCAACAAGGTATTCGAAAGGTCTAGAATACCATCCATTTTGTTGTAGGATAGGAACATTTTCATCATCTGTACCTTCAACCTCTATTGTTTCAAAGGCACAATGTCCATCAGAACTTTTTTCAACCAATTGTTCAACTTTTTCAGTGTCCTTTTCAGGCACCCAACCTTCAAAGACATATGCATCTTTAGTTTGAACAAAAGATGAAAGGATTTCGTTCTTATCTTTTTCATTTTCCAATTGTTCTTTGAGAGCTAATATATCATCGTCCCATTGCTCAGCAACTGCTCTTAATTCTGATTTAACAGCAGCGCGTTCTGATTCAATGGTCAATAATCTTGAATCTGCATTTGAAATAATTTGTTGAGGAGTACCTTCGACATCTCCAATTTCAATTTTCTCAAAGTCAAATTTACGAAGTGTTGAATAAACTTCGTCACCTAATTCTTTTAATGTTACTACGACGATAATTTCTCCCGCTTTATCATCCATAGGAACAGTAAATATATCTAATTCGTCTGTCAATTTACTTAATTCATTTTTGATTTCTGAAGTAGATCCAGCATCAATCCTTCCAACAGTAGTAGAAGTGTACTTTGAATCCTTTAAAAGAGCTAAATCCATGTCAAAATTAGATAAACGATTAGCCAAACTTTTATTAGACTGTAGTTCACTTGTTTCAGTGTCGAGTGCGGCTAGTTTTCCTTCAATGACACTAGTTTTGGACTCAACTTGAGCCAATGTATCTTCAGCCTTTTCAATAAAGGCAGGAGTGTCTAATTTCTCCACTTCTTTTTGAACTGGCATGTCTGGACTAATAAAAGACATTAAAGTGTCTTTTAACCCATGGCCTTCTGATAAAGAATTTCCTAATAGTTCAGATATACCATTTGTTTTCATAAGAAGAGAAGATAATTTACCAGTGTACGGAGTTGCTTTCGCAGGAGCAACTAATTCCGCCAATTCAGGATCTTGCTGAATGCTTTCAGAAATATCACTGACTTGTATAAGCCCTGATTCATGGAGAGCATCCACTGTAGGAGCTACATACTTATCAAGTGTAACTATTCTTATTTTACGCATTCTAGCTGTCTTGAACATATAATCTCACACTACAAAATATTTTTGACAATAACTGAAGCAGCTTCATCTACATTTGCCATTGCAGCATTTTTAATAGATGCAACGTCCTCATCGGACTTTTTAGCAATAGATTCTGCTTCTACTTTAGCTTTATCTTCTGCATCAAAAACAGTTTTTTTTGCTTCTTCTTCTGCTGCTTGTTTAGCTTGAGAAATAACTTCTTCAGCTTTTACTTTTGATTCAGCAATTAAGTCTTTAGATTGAGACTCTGAATCAAGAATAAGTTGTTCAGCATCAAATTCAGCTTTTTTTATCATTGCGATTGCGTCTGATATCTCTGCCATAATTAATCACCATGGTACACTTATTTTTATTGTGCAATATATATATCTTTTACTATTTAATATAAGTAAAAATAGCTGAAATTTAATTTAAATTAAAAAAATCTATTCAAATGACAAAATTTACATGAAAAAATTTAATAAAAAAAAGAATAAAAGATAAATAATTTATCTATAAAACCATTTTAAAATACTAGGCGGTAATTTTTGCAAATAAGCAAGAATAGCAATTATTATAATAATTAAACCTACAACAGCCAATTCAATATTATAAGGATAATCCAATAACATATATCCACTTACACCAATTACAATTCCTTCAAAAAAGAAAACTGCTTTTGTCCAGGAAGGATTAAACATTATCACAAAGTATGCAATAGCAATCAATATTAAAATAATTGCAGTGGCCAAAACATCATTAGTTAATGGTTGATGCCTTAAAATTGGAGCAATACCCCAAACGATTAGCATCACAGCCAACATCACACCCAATAATTTAAACATCTTTACATTTGCCATAATAACACAAATTTTAATATCAACTTCATAATATTTATATCATTTTATCTAATGAATATATATGGAACGAGCAGTTTGGATTATTTTAAATAAAAACTTTTCAATTACAATGGACAGCGAAATAAAAAACGGCAAAATCACCGATAAAAAATTTTCTCCCGGAGAAGATATCTGGACAGATGAACTTCCAAGATTAGGTTTCAGCAGCGAAAATATTCAAAAAGATTATGATGAATTCATAATGGACATTATTTCCTTATTTAGTGAAGTTGATGCCGATAAAGTATTCATTGATGCAAAACTTGGCGAAGAATCTGAATACGTAAATGCAAAAAGTCCATTATTAATAAGAAAAATAGAAGAATATAGCGTCGATGAAATTATAGAATAGCATTTGCCTTATCTAATACCTCATCCATGCTATTAAATTCAAGTTTTTCACCATCTTCCCCTACTTTTTCTGTTGTAATCAGTACATGAGGGGATGCCCACAAATATGAATATGTGAAATAAATCAGATTAATGGCCAAAAATAATACTGATACGCTTAATGCCAATAATAAACAAACAATCTGAATCAGTATATTTCCAAATCTTCTCTTTTTCATTAAGATAAATTTGTCACCATTTTCAACAGTTATAAATTTTTTTTCAGATAATTCTTTAGAAATTTCATCCATTTCCTTAGAATTATCCGCACTAAGAATAAAAAGTTTCATTTTAATCTACATACACAACAAATTCATCTAACTCTTTTCTTGGAGTTTCTCTTGGTTCAGCATTTCCATAGCCTAATGGAGTAAATAATACTGCTTCCTCATTTTCTTCCAAGTTTAAAAATTTATGAGCTTTATTTTTCTTAAATGCACCAATATAACATGTACCTAATCCCACATCAGTAGCTGCAAGAATAATATGATCCATGACAATAGTTGCATCAATGTCAGCGATGTTTTTACTATCCCATGGCCTGGTCCATGCTTTATCCCTTAAAGCGACAACACATAATACATAAGGAGCTTCAACAAACCATTTTGCACCATAAATTTCAGACAATTCCTGCTTATATTTTTTTGCATCTATTACAAATACCTTGAATGGCTGAGCATTGACCCCTGTTGGAGCTATTGTGGCTGCTTTTAAAACATATTCCAGTTTCTCTTTTTCAACTTCCTTATCCAAGTATCCTCTGACACTATATCTTTCATTTATTACATCAATAAATTCCATCTAAATCACCTTCCGTGATATTCAATATCATCTAAATCACAAAATCGTCTAAATTCATCCTCTTCCATTCTTTCTTCATTAATATGGGCCACAATACCAGGAACCCTGCCTATGATAAATACTCCTAAGCCGGACTCGGGATCAAAACCCAAATCAGATAAGATAGCTGCATTTGCACCATCAACATTCAGCCGGATTCCTTTCTTTTGATATGCCAAATCTTCAACTGCCAGTGCAAGCTTAACATGAGGGCCAACAAAACCTTCCTTAATGACTATGTCCATAAGTTTATCAGCCCTTGGATCAACATCATGATACCTATGGCCAAAACCAGGTATTTTTTTATCACCCAATATATACTCAGTGTAAATATCAATGGCAAGACTTGCAATTTGTTTATTGTCAAGATGTGAATCTTCAGTTAAATAAAGGGAATCAATTTTGGACTGATATAATTCCATAGCCTGTTGAATTGCACCTGCATGCTTATGCCCAAAGGACAATAAAGCACCTGCAACAGCGGCATTAATTGGAGATCCTGAAGAAGCAATCAAACGAGCAGTCTGAGTGCTTGGCGGAGTAACACCATGATCACAAAAGGAAACCAATACATGATTAAAGATTTTTCCTTCTTTTATTGAGGGCAATCTTCCTTTTAAAAGCAGATAAACCATATCACTGTATCTTATTTTTTCTATCAAATCTCTCTGATTATATCCTCTAGTTATAATCTTATCGGTTTCGACTTTAGAAATAGCAGTTTTCAATGAACGAGGATTGACCCTAAAATTATTTTCTCGCATGATTTTCTTTTCCTTTTTTAATTAATTAAAAATAATATCGATAAAGTATATAAATTTTACAATTTTAAACAAGAAACCCTAGGTTCAACAAAACAAGACGGTCTAACGGAAACAATTCTAACACCACTTGCCCTTTGATTTCCAATATTTACATATGAACCTAAAACCGTGGTTTTTCCCCCAAAACCTAACGGACCAATATTGCTTTCATTTAATTTTGTTGACACATATTTTTCAACATCACTCTGATTATCCAAATTTCCATATGCAATTGCTTTTAATAAAAGGGATGTTGCCTCGAAATGTGTTCTTCCAATGCCCACTGCAGGTATTGAAGGAGTACATCCCAACATTTTTAAAGAATCATTTAGCCAGCCAACTGCAGTGTCAATAACATTATAAAAAGAACGTTTATGATACACTCTGAATGTTTTGGCCCTTATCTCAGGACCTCCCCCTTCAAGCAAAAAGTGAATATTTAAAGTATCAGGTGAAATATCTCTTTTATATGACGATTGATCACAATGAGAATCAATCAAAATTGGAGCGGGTTTAAGCATTCCAGGTTTTTCAAATAATCCTCTGCTTTGTTCAACTCTTTCAATTTCATTTCCCTTTACAGCCATAGGCCTTGCAGGAAGATTATTTAATCCCAATTCAATTCCTTCATAAATTTGGCCAATAAGCTGACCTGATATCTCCCTTTCCTTTCCAACTTCAATAATTACATGAGCAATACCCGTATCATCACATAAAGGAAAATTGATACTTTGAGCAACATGATAGTTTTCTAAAATTTGAGATAAACACCAGGAAGCATTTTCATTAGTTTCTATCTCAATGGCTCTTTTTAATGCATCCAATTTATCATCAGTCAAATTTGTTGAAGCTTCAATAATGGAATTAGAAACAGAATCAATTATATCCATAAAATCACTCCGGAATTGATAAATAACCGGAATCTTTTGGAGAAGGAACAGCGTCAGACAAATATTCATCAATTACTCTTTTGACTAATTTCACTTGTTTAATGCGAGCAATAGCTTCTTTTTCTGTTGTATCCCAATTATGATTGGCCGCAACAGATCCTCCAGTTTTTAAATATACCGGAGATGCAACTTTAATAAAATCAGGGACTTCATAATGTCTTATGAATCCGCCAGTAGATTTAGGATTTTCAGTGTGTAAATCAATAGGAATGTTAATAGCCCTGCGAATAGCTGCAATCATAGGAATTTGTAAATCTCGAACAGGATTTAATGAATTAAGACCTATACTTTCAAGTAATTTTGCAGAAGCCGGATTAGAATGGCCTGCATGAGCTGACAATTTAAAATGAACGTTTAATGGTATTTCACAGGATTTTCTCAATTTATTTAAAACCCAAAGCAAACCTTCATCATACAACAATATTCCCCTAACACCCAATTTGCATGCTCTTTTAACATCTTCAATAGCATAGACAAGATTATCATAACCTCTCAACCTGTACCCTATTCGACTACCTTCTTTGGTATGAACTGTAGCTGAGGTATCATAAGTTGCTCTTGGACCTACAGATAAAAACAATTCACAACCATAATCCTTAGCCAGGTTAACCATTTCTGAAATCTCCTCATCAGTCAACATCATTATTCCTTTTGTTTGTGTAACCCTATGAATAAAAATGTCATTTTTAACTGATTCATTTAGAAGCGCATCCATAGTTTTTGGAGATTGAATTCCAGGAACTTCAAAACGATACTGGCCGCCATCCTTAAATCTTTTATCAGATAGAAAATCCCTGTCAGTTTCTTCAATTCCTATTTTTTTAAGAAAATCCTTTGTATCATCCATATTATCTACCTATTCAATTTTTCAACAACATAATCCATAGAATAATCTTCCAAATTATCAATAACTGTTAAATTTTTCACATTATAATAAGGGTTTAATCCTTTGAATTTATCAATCAGTTCCCTTAACTGAAGAGGATTTTCAAAATCACCTTTAGGAATCAATGTTAAATTTTGGAACAGTCCATTTCTGAATTGTTTATCCAACTTAATAATTACATTTGAAGGCCTTTTATCAGGATACAATTTATTTAAATCATCATCTGAAATCAAAATCATCCTATTGGCAATATTCTTAATGCTTTTTACAACATCTACACTAGAATAGTTATCCAAAAGACCATATTCCAGTAACTGGTTAATTCCATCTACACTTATCTCTCCAACCACCAGAGATATTGCAACAGCATAAGGTAAACTCTGTTTAAGTTCTTCCAAATTCTTTGGATTAAAATTATCATGTTCAGCGGCGATTTTATATGTTTTGACGGCAACATTCTCAATATGATCATATTCCTCCCCAATACTTGCCTTAAGTTTCAGTGCAGTGTCAATTGAGGAATGCAAATGCCTGCAAAAAGGATATTTTTTAAAGTAAATATCTCTTACTCTGACTTTGCCTACTTCCTTCAGGGCATTTTCAAAAGAAAAATCATCTACATCATAATCTGGATTATCCATAACCATTGTTTTTAAAAATCCTTCATCGCCTTCAAAAATTGTTTCACTACCAGTAAACCCATTTCTGGCCAATAATGCTGATAATAATCCATTATATGATGCTTTACCTGCATGTAATGCTTTACCCATAGATCCACCATGGTCAGATTCTAAAAGACCTGCCGCCTGTGTTCCACATAAACCTAAAGCATTGGTAATCTGATTTTCATCAAGTTTCAATAATTTAGAAGCAACAGCCCCTGCAATAAAAGTGCCGATAGTTCCAGTAGTGTGAAAACCCTTATTCCTATGCTCAGGATTTACCAACTTTCCAAGCAAAATTCCTACCTCATATCCGACAATTACTCCTTCCAGAAATTCCCTGCCACTTAACTTGTGGCTCTCTGAAATTGCCAAAGCAGTTGGAAAGATAACTGCACCCAAATGAACCTGAGCACCCCTATGACCATCATCCAATTCAAGCACATGAGCTGCAACACCGTTTATAAAAGCAACACTTAACATGTCAGTTTTTGTTTTTCTACCTAAAATAGACGCTTTTAAATTTAAATTTAAGTTTCCAGAAAATATTTCTTCAACTGTGTTGAAAGCTATATTTGAAGCATTCTCGGATGCACCCCTATAAGTTACTCCGAAAAAGTCTAAAAAAGCGGCTTTAGCAGTAGTGATGGATTCTACAGTTGCTTGCTCATACCTATAGTTTGAAATAAATTTAGAAATATTTTGTAAAAACATAAAACACCTTAATTAATATATGTAAAAAGTAGTATTAAATAGTTAACTTACACTGTAAAACAATTTTTCAAAATGAACTACCACAACTTATAGAAATAGAGTATTCCTGCACAAATTAGATAAAATAAAAAAAGCTAAACTGCTGGAACTCCAGTGGCAACCAATACAATATGAGCCACAATAGCAGCACCATAATAAGTAGCGGCAATTACTAAAACTGTTACAACAATAGCTCTCCATCCTAAAGCTTTGAATTCATCCCAGCTTTTACCCATACCTATACCAACATAAGCTAAAAATACTGTAACAATAGATAAAAGTTCCACATGGGAAACATAATACAGCACAGTTGATGAGGTAGGCATTCCAGGAAATGCCAAAACAATACCAAATACACTGATATATAAAATTGAAGAAATATTAAACGGCAAATATCTTTCCATCCAAACTCCGGCAAGAGTAATAAGAGATAAAATTCCCATACCCACAAAGGAATCATATAATGGATGCTTATATCCTAAGTAGTTACCTATAACAGTAATTATGGAAAATATTGTCAACAATAAAATCCAATTGAAAATTCCATGAACGGAAACATTTTCAGATCCATCTATTAAGTCCGGCATCATTCATCACCCTTTTTAGCAATGGAGTCTTTACCTATTTTAGGCTCCAACCAATTATACATCTTTTCAGTCAGTGGAATTGCAACAAATATTACAATATAAATTCCCACACAGAAGGACAGCAGATTACTAAATCCTGCAAATGCTTCAATTTGAGACTCCAAACCTGGAAATGCCGCAAGAGTAGGACCAATAGCCGCAGCATTCATACTCGCACTACCCACACCACTTGCCATAGCAAAAGCATAAGGATGCAAAGGTAAAAATGATAATGACATTGTCACAAGAAAACTGATGAAAATAGTACCTATAACAGTACCAATAATAAATATTGCAAAAACACCTCTGGATTCCGGAGAGTTAAATCCATACTTATCAACAACAACAGCAACATTCGGTTCACGACCAATGGAATTAGTCATACCAATAGCTTCTTCTTTAAATCCTAAAAGCAAAGCAATAGGAAGAACTAAAATAGTTGCCAAGTGCCCTAATTCCTGTAATATTAAAGCAGGACCCATTTCAAAAATCAAATGAATTGATTGACCACTAGAAACAGCCAATTTAGCAATCAAAACACCAATAAAAAGCATCATGGCCCCTTCAGCAATACGTGCTTGTTTTCTTTGAATCCAAGTTATAGGCTTAGCCAAATAAAATACCAAACCAAGAACAATCGTATAAATTAAAGGCATTATAGTGATTGCAACATCCCCAGTTATAGGAATTTTTTGAGTACCAATCAGTTCAGCAATAACTACCAAAATCAGTACAGTTACATGTAATCTATAATCTCGCCACGGATTTTTCTTTAAAATCCTTTTATCAGTTTTTTCACGATAAATATGCTCAACTTGTCCATCATCATCTTTCAATGGAATAATCGCCATCTCCCCAATAAAAATAAAAACATGAATATATATGCTTAATTAATAATACATTTCTTAAAACATATTATATAAATTATTAAGATTAAATTTTTAAAAATTCACAAAAAGAGAATAAAAAATTAATGGCTTAAAAAAAATAACACAAAAAGAGAATAAAAAATTAATGGTTTAAACTGGAACACCAGTCATGACCAAAACAATATGAGCCACAATAGCAGATCCAAGATATGTAGAAGCAATAACTAATACTGTAACGATTATTGCTTTCCATCCAAGCGCTTTGAATTCATCCCAACTCTTACCAATACCAATTCCCACATAAGCTAAAAATACTGTAACAATTGATAAAAGCTCTATCTTTGAGACATAATACAGCACAGTTTCAGATGTTGGAACTCCAGGGAAGGCTAAAAAAATCCCAATCAGACTTATATAAATAATTGAAGAAATATTTAATGGAAGTCTACGTTCCAACCAAACTCCAATTAAAGTAATTCCAGATAAAATAGCCATACCAATTAAAGAATCATAAATTGGATGCCTATAACCCATATAGTTACCGACAACTGTAATTATGGAAAAAATTGACAACAACAATATCCAATTAAAAACACCGTGGACTGAAACATCAACTGGTTCATCAATTAGTTCAGGCATTTATTTACCTCCTGCAGTATTTTCATCAATCTGAGAGTCGTCATCATCGGAAGATCTTCCTATTTTCGGTTCCAAAATGTAATATAACTTTTCAGTTAAAGGAAGAGCAATAAATATCACAATATAAATTCCTATGGAGAATGAAAGTAAATTACTGAATCCCGCAAATGCTTCAATACTTGTTTCCAATGCAGGGAATGCTGCAAGAGTAGGACCTAATGCGGCTGCATTCATACTCGCACTACCCACACCACTTGCCATAGCAAAAGCATAAGGGTGTAATGGTAGCAATGAAGTACTTAAACTTGCTAAAAAACTTATAAACACAGTACCAATCATAGTACCAATGATAAATAATGCAAATATTCCCCTTGATTCGGGAGAATTAAAACCATACTTATCAACAACAACAGCAACTTCAGGTTCACGACCAATAGAGTTAGTCATTCCAATAGCTTCTCGTTTAAATCCTAAAAGTATAGCAACAGGAAGAGCAATGAGCAATGTTGCCAAATGCCCTAATTCTTGTAATAATAATGCAGGACCCATTTCAAAAATCAAATGAATTGATTGACCACTAGAAACAGCCAATTTAGCAATCAAAACACCAATAAATAACATCATAGCCCCTTCAGCAACACGAGCCTGTTTTCTTTGAATCCATGATATCGGTTTTGCCAAATAAAATATCAAACCCAAAACCATCGAATATAACAGAGGCATTATGGAAACTTCTATACTTTCTGACAATGGAATTTTTATTGGACCAATAAGCTCAGCAATGATTACTAAAAACAACACTGTGATATGTAACCTATAATCCTTCCAAGGATTTTTCTTTAAAATTCGTTTATCCGTTTTTTCACGATAAATATGATTAATCTGATTGAAATCTTTATCATTATCTGAAATAATACCAACTCTCCCCCACATGAATAAATGGACAATATAATTTTTAGTTATTTAAAACTAGTATATAAATTAATATGCCTTAGTTCTCAAAAGTTCTAAAAATATGAATAAAAATAAGTAAAAATTATCTAAAAATTCACAAAAAGTGAATAAAAAAATATTGATTAAAACTATTAAAAATAAAAATAAAAGAATTAAATAGTTTTTTTACTATAAATTCATACGACAAAGTGGTTTTGATAAATGACGCCTTGCAGAAACTGGTGTTTCGTAAAATTGAGAATTTTTTAAATTACGAGTGATTTTAATAGGAACTTTTTCATTAGAATCAATTTTATTTCCGCATTTTTTACATTTGAATCCTTTGTTTTTGCCAGCAGATGTCATTCTTTTTCCACATTCACATATAGGATTGTGATATTCAACATCATTTAATTTCAGCACCTGAAATTTTTCAATATTAAATGTGTTCTGTTCACCAATTCCCCCAAAGACTTTAACAACATCTCCAGGAATTAAATTGGATACAACATTCCTAAAATTTTTTGTTGGTTCATATGCCCCACATTCAATCTCCCCAGATTTATCAGAGATGAAAAAGAACATATGCCCACCACTAATGATCTTAGGTTTATTTTTAACTTCACCTACCACTTCATAACATCCAAATTGCACCATATCTAAAATACAATCTGCTTTTTGAATATGCATGTCCGTATGTTGATTTGTTTTAAAAATACACCAATCAACAATAGGTTCATCGACTTTTACAATATCCTTTGCAACATGCAAAGCTTCCACATTATTAGATCTAATCCCATATAATACAGGGCATGGTGTCTTGGGTTCGATTGCAATATAATCCTCAGAGTAATCTATATTTTCAAAAGTATCCGGAAATGTTTTTTTATCCATCAAATAAACAGAATCATAATCAATTTTACGTTTTGTTCCATAATTTTCAGAACTTCTATATGCAAGCAATTCAAAAGTAAAATCCTCTAAAGGCAAACTAATTGCAGCAATTGAACCAATAATGCCCCTTCCTTTCTTGAATTTATGAATTTCACAACCCACGGATTTTCCAAAATCTTCCGCCTCATCAATAGTGATAAACTCATGAATAGCTTTAAATGCATAATCTTTCATTTCGTCAGTTATTTCCCCATTATAAAAAATAACACCCGGATTGGTATTATCACAGTCAAACATGGATAATTTTTCCACTTCATTCAACACAATTTTGCGGGCCAGATTGGCTTTATCATCATTTAAAATTTTTAAACTAACTCCACCGTTCCCCCTAGTCTTAAATCTTGCAAAAGGATTTAACCTTATCAGTCTAGGATAATCAACCAACTCAATGCCATTATCCTTAAATTTATTGATAATCTGACTTGCCAGATATGTAGTGCACATCCCATCAGGAGAATCTGTATCATCTATTCCAATATATAAATACTTAATTACAATCACCTTCAAATATATAACATATATTATTGTATAACAATATATAGTTTACAAAGAGGTAAGTTACTATGCTGACTAGAAGCCAATTGCTGCATAATATTGAAAATCTGTTAAAATCCCAAGGTTATAAAACTTCAGACATTTATGATCAGGGGTCATTTGACATTGTTGCGCGTAAAAATTTACTTATCTTACTTTTAAAAACATTTCAAAATATAGACAGCATTAACGAGAGCAATGCCCATGAAATGAAACAGTTAGCAAATATATTCCTTGCTTCCCCCATAATCATTGGTGAAAAATCAAGGAACGGATTTTTAGAAGAAGGAGTAATTTATGAAAGATATGATATTCCAACCATTGGCTTTGAAACCCTTAAAAATATGATTTTATATAATGAATATCCTGAAATCCTAGCAGATAGGGGAGGATATTTTGTTAAAATTGACGGCAATGTTATAAAACAGTACCGTGAAGAATATTCTTTATCTTTAAAGGAATTGGCGGATTTGGCTCATGTATCACGTGCAACAATGTATAAGTACGAAAATGAAATTGTCCGTGCAAATGCTGAAACTGCAATGATTTTAGAAGAAATATTAAATACAAAAGTAACTCTTGATATTGATTTACTGAAACAACCAAAAAAGGAAGATATTGAATTCAGTAATGGTGATGATACCCTTGATTTATCAAAATTAGGATATGGTGTTGTTTCAACTAATAAAAGTCCATTTGATGCAGTTGCTAAAATGAAAAGTTCTGATAATCAATCCCCATTAATGGCTAATGTTGAAAAAAATAGAACTGAAAAAACTTTAAAACGAATGGCTGTTCCATTAAAAGACTTGTCAATGGTTACAACTTCAGAACCGGTATTCATCATAAATAATGAAAAAATAAAAGAATCAATCGGAACAATACCTGTGATTAAATCATGGGAATTGAAAGAATTTGAAAATTCAAAAGAATTATTGAAAATGATTAGAGAGAGAAAGGAAAATTAGGTGGCTAAAATGGAAAACTTAAGTATTGATGGATTGGAAGACTATCCTATTAAATGGGTTTGTAATTATGCAGGTCAAAAAGCTATCGGAATATGTGGAAAAACACAAAAAATAGCAATGTTCGCATCCGATGAAAGAGTATCCAGAATATTAGAGGACATCGTAATTGGAACTGATGAAAGTCAGGAAGGATACGGATGTGAAGAAAAGGACAGGTGCTGCAACTTTGAATGTGACTACTGCAAAATTAGCCCAAGACAATATCTGCAAATAACAGGTAAAAAACCGTCAAATAAAAATATAAAAGATTTAATCAATGGATTGAAAGATTTAAATGAATCAATGGAAAAAGAAAATTTAGTTCCTTTTGAGGAATATGAAATCGTTAAATTTTAATATTTACTCAAAAGTGAAAAATCTTCTTTCGCTTCATCAACACTTGCTACACCAAGAGCAATTGCATCCACAAAATCAACATTTTTGAAAAATTCAAAGGAGTCCATTGGCTTTAAAACACCTACTGCAAATACCCTTGTAGCAATTATTTTTTTATTTAAATTAAATATTTTTTGAATAAACTCTTCCCTTTGTGAATTGTTAAAAGCACTTATATCCATCATATAAGACAAGGAATTATATGGAATCATGTAAAAATCAAACAAATTCATATCAATATTGTCTTTGAGTAAATCTGTAGTTTTTGATGGAAATGCAGTAACTAAACCTGAAAGGGAACCTGAACTATTTATTCTAGACAATATTTTTGAAGTCAGTTTCCAATCATATGCATCAACAATGAATTCATCGACTAGCATTACCGGACAATCATAACTATAAAACAGTTCAATATCATCATCCCAGTCAACTTCCTTTGCTACATCGTAATTAGGATTTAAATAATCAACATCACTTTTTCCAATAGTGGCAATGACTTTCATTTCACAGCCTTCATCACAAGCAATATCATATGCCTTAAGCAAATTATCATCATTAACCAGGTTAATTGCTCTTATACCCTGATTATATGATTCAATAATCACATCAGCAATATTTTGAGGATTATCATATAAATCAATTTGATAAAGTCGGGACCTGTGTCCAAAATAAGGTTCTGCCATGAACGGACCATAACCTAATATTGTTTGTGGAATGGACTTATTTTTAAAATCGAGATTATCTAAAAAAATTCTATCACCTACTCTTTCTCAACAACGACGGCAGTACCATAAACTAAAATTTCCTGCATCACATCTGAAATCTCATTTGAATCAAATCTAATTGCTAGGATACCATTGGCCCCCAATTCCTTTGCATGTTCGATAGCTCTTTGCAACGCTTCATCACGAGACTCTTCCATCATTTTTACATATTGAGTGATTTCTCCTCCAAAAAGGGATTTTATTCCAGCACCAATTTGTCCTCCTGCACCTCTGCTTCTAACTGTTAAACCGTAAATAAATCCTTTTGTTTCAACTACTTTAAATCCAGGAATATCATTAG
The DNA here is from genome assembly GCF_946184425.1 of uncultured Methanobrevibacter sp. Taxonomy (GTDB): domain Archaea; phylum Methanobacteriota; class Methanobacteria; order Methanobacteriales; family Methanobacteriaceae; genus Methanocatella. The sequence continues at coordinate 65,187 of NZ_CAMHFP010000005.1, forward strand.
CTGTAGAAATTGCGAATTCTTCGACTGATACCATAATATCACCTAATTTTTTAATAATATTCTATTTATAATTATATAAATCAATTCCTATTATGCTTAAAATTAATACATATCACTGGAAATTTGATAAATGAATAATTTTCTATATAATTTTCTTTAAATTTTAAATATAATAAAAAACATAATTTTATTTAATATTTATTATTAAATATTCATTCTTAAAAAACAATTTTTATGGTGAAAAAATGAAAGTACTTATCGCTGATGCTATTAACGAAAAAGGTATTGAAAATTTAAAGGAAGTAGCTGATGTTGTTGTAGATACCAGCATCACTCCTGAAGAATTGGCTAATACCATTCATGAATATGACGGAATTGTAGTTCGAAGTCGAACAAAACTCACTGCAGACATTATTGAAAAAGCAGACAATATGAAAATCATTGCAAGAGCCGGTGTTGGAGTAGACAATATTGACCTTGATGCTGCAACTGAAAAAGGTATTATGGTTGTTAACTCACCAGAATCCACTTCTATTACTGTTGCAGAACATACCATGGGATTATTGCTTACAATGGCTCGTAAATTATCAATTGCTGACAAATCTGTAAAAGAAGGAAAATGGGAAAAGAAAAAATTCATGGGTGTTGAACTTAGAAACAAAACCCTTGGAGTTATAGGAATGGGTAGAATCGGTTCCCAAGTAGTAAACAGATGCAAAGCTTTTGAAATGGATGCAATGGCTTATGATCCATACTTGCCTGAAGAAGTTGCAAAACAAATGGGTGTTGAATTAACTGATTTGGACACCGTGCTTAAAAATGCAGACTTTATTACAATTCACGTACCCCTCACTCCAGAAACCAAACACTTAATTTCTGCCGAACAATTTGAAATTATGAAAGACACAGCATTTATTACAAACTGTGCCCGTGGTGGAATTATTGATGAAGATGCATTATATGATGCCCTAGTTAACAATAAAATTGGTGGAGCCGCATTAGATGTGTACGAAGAAGAACCACCTGCTGAAGACTCAAAATTATTTGAACTTGACAATATTGTATTAACCCCACATATTGCTGCTTCAACTAAAGAAGCTCAAAGAGATGCCGCAATCATTGTAGCTGATGAAATTATAGACTTATTTAAAGGTGGCACCCCTAGAAATGTATTAAATATGCCACGTATCGATAATAAAACTTATCAAGAATTATCCCCATACATAGAATTGTGTGATAAATTAGGCAGTTTCATCTCACAGGCTATAAACGGTAAAATCAAAGAAATTGAAATTATTTACAGCGGAGAATTAGCTGAAATTGACAATTTAGAAATTTTAACTAGAACTGTACTCCAAGGAGTGGTGAATCCTTTCTTAAGTTCCCCAGTAAATGCAGTTAATGCAGCACTTGTTGCTAAAGACAGAGGAATTAGCGTTACTGAAGGAAGAAAAAACAATGCTAAAGGTTATGATTCATTAATTAAAGTTATTGCTAAAAGTTCCAGTGACAAATTCTCTGCAGAAGGTACAAACTTACACGAACCAAGAATCCTAAAAGTAAACGACTATTGGGTAGATGTAATTCCTGAAGGACATATGTTCATTGCAAAATACGAAGATGTTCCGGGAAGTATCGGAAGCATCGGTACAAAATTAGGAGAACACGGCGTAAACATTGGAATTATGCAAGTCGGAAGAGATGAAAAAGGTGGAAGAGCTATCATGATTTTAACACTTGATAAAGAAATTCCACAAGATGTCATCAAAGAGATTCAAGAATTAAACAATGTTTATGAAGCTATTGGCCTTGAATTATAAATAAAAAACGATTTTCACCATATTGTTTTTTATTTTTTTACTTTTTTCAACCAAATACCAAAATTTTAAAAAAAAATAAGATTAATCTTTAAAATCACGATAAATTCTTTTTACACTGCCGTCAGGATTAATTTCAATTTTTATAACATTCGGAGCATTATTTAACTGACTATCTTCATACTCCTTATAGTGGTCAACAAAGGTATCGTCAGTAGTGAAAAACTCATCGTCATCCTCATCAAAAAAGCCAGGTTTAAATTCATCACTATCTTTTAATATATCATCTTCATCAAAGAATTCATCAGAATTATCCTCAATCAAATGACTATAATCACCTATAATGTAATCCTGATAATTTCCATATCTGTCATAAGCCTTGAATGTTGCAAGAGAATATGGAAGACAGACAATCATGTGAAAATAGCCATTTTTTGAAAATGTTGCCAAATCAGCATCAGAAGGTCTTGCACTAGGGCCCGGATGAGAGTGAACTGAACCCCAATATTTAGTATTCATAGGAATCATTTCTGTATGCACCACCGCACCGGTTTCACAGGTTTCACCTGGAACGAAAATAAGACCGGTGATGAAAAGTGTCTTATTAGTTATATTACCATCAAAAAATGCTAAAAATTCATTTGGATAAGCTTTCTTAGCATAGTAAATTACAGAATCAAGAACTTCCCTATCCACTCTAACTTCATCAAATTCCTCATCTTCATTTCCAAAAATTTTTGAAAGAAAGCCCATTTTATCACCTAAATTATTTTTTCAAAAAACTCTTCGTTAAACTTCGGAACTTCCCAATCCACATAATTGTAAGTACGATAGGAAATCTGTTCTTTATTTTTCTTTTTATTGAAACCAACTACTTTTTTATTTTTCCGATATACTGCAATCCCTCTTTTTTTATAAGTTTCAACATCATTTAAATTTATACCATTTTGATACAATAATTCATGAATATCACTTGAATTCAGGCCACTTATTCTATCATTAGCTTCTTTATTTGAATATTTAGATTTCAGAAAATAGATTCCATATGATGCAATGCAATTCTTCCATGATTCATCCTGCCTCCATTTGAAATATTTTAAAATATCCTTATCACTAACAGGAATAATTCTTGAATCAAATGAAGGGGGCTTTTTAAAATCGGTGCCATAATGCATTACAAAAGAAGCGGCAGTAAAACTAGGAATCACAGAATTAATTTTTTCAACACGACCTTCAAAGGGAATTTTATCTAAAAGTAAGCTTATTTCATCTGAAAAGGTATAAACAAAAGTTGGAGAAAATTCTTTAAACAAATCTTTACAAACATTTGCCATTACCTCATAGAAATTTTCATCATATGGTTTGATTAAATTCAAATCCTCAGCCAATTTATGAAAACTTCTGCCATCCAATCTAACAATGATTTTAGAATTTTTTGGGACTTTCAAAGATGAATAAACTTCATACTCCTTCATTACATTCCCACACTAATTGTTTCATTAAAACTTTTAAGCAATCTTATAGCTGAAAGTGCTGCAAGCATACTGGTTTTTGGGTTAGCAGCACAAGGATAATTCATAGTGGTTGTTTTGAATTCTCCAAAATCGCCTTTTGCGGTTATTTCATGAACATTCCTATCTACATTCGGATCAACAATAATTTTCACATCAATGTCCCTTTGACAGGCAATGCTGATTGTTGCAGCCACATTAATATTAAGAGGAAATACCTTAACCGCTTCAGAAGCTTTTCCTTCAAATAAAACTTCTTCAGTATCAATATTTTTTCCTAAAGATTTTGGTGACTTACGAGTAACCAGATTTACTTCTTTTAAACCAAATTTAGCTACAGCTTTAATACCGTCCAAACCCACAATAGCTCCGGAAGGAAGATGAATATTAGCACCATTTTGTTTGGCCAATTTTTCAATATCTCTGTAAAATTCCATATCCATAAATGCTCCGATACTCATTATTATCATATCTCGACCTTTAGCTAAAACTTTTGGAGCAAAATGTTTAACGGAATCTGGTGAAGCACATTCAAGAACTAAATCAACATTATTCACCATTTCATCAAAATCAAGAACTGCAACACCCCCAGCTAAAGAAGCTAAGTTTTCAGCCCTTTCAATATCTTTATCAAAGAAGTATGCAATTTCAATTTCATTATCTTCAGGAACTATGCTGGTTGTAATAATGTTAGCAATAGCTCCACAGCCTATAATACCTACTTTCATAAAAATCACATTAAAATATTAAATTTCAAATAAAAACAATGAAAAAAAGAACTAAAGAAAGATTAATTATAATCTTTCAGCATCAAATTGGACTTGAGTTTCGTTTTGTGGTTGAGTTTCAGGTTTTGGAACTACAGTTTCAGGGATTTGTGGTTCATGATTGACTTTTTTAATATCTCTCGGATTAATTAACATAATATCTCCGATAGCTTGAACCTTATCGAAATCTACAGTCAATACATCATTTTGAAAAGATCTCATATCATTTTCTTCAGGCACTTCCCCACGAATAGTTCCCAAAAAGGAATTCATAAAACCTGCCGGTTTCCTTTCTTGTTCAATAGCTCTAACTTGTAATTTTGAAATAGTTCCTAATCTGATATTGAGAACAACATCTTCGACACGACCTACATAATGTCCGGTATTTGTATAAATATCTAAACTACGTAATTTTGAAACTTCTACCATGTTTACACCACAAGTAATAATAATTAAATAAATATGTATAAATTTATTTTATTGTTAATATAAATAGTTTATGTTTTAAATGTTTTAAATAGGGTTTTTACAAAAAATTTATTAAATTATAAAATTAAAATATAATTTAGAATAGAAAGAGGACTTCAAATGTGGGATACAACTAAAGATTATAGAATTTTAGTGGCAAGCAAAGCGAGAGAAAATTATCTAAATCTCATTCCAACCGCATCATTCAGAGGAAGTTGGAACAAAAAACAAGCTATTGATTTAGGAAAACAAATGAACAGTGACTTTCAATCATTAACTTATTCTTATTTGGAAGGCGATGAACTAGTAAACTCACCCGATGTTGCAGCCCTAAAAGATAAAGCATTAAAGATTATTGAATATTTGGGAGGAGATGACTGGAACAAAAAGTTCTTAAGTAATACTCCTAAAGAAGACAAAGAAAAAACTCAGGAAAATATTGCAAAAGTTAGATTTTTCCTCGATACCATAATCGGTTTGAAAGACCGTTTGGCACTTGGTCCAATTAACGATCCAATAATGGGCATTGACATCAAAGTAGGAGAAGTGATGAGTGTTACTAAACATCCTAAAAATGACAAGCTCATGCTGTGTAATGTAAACTTGGGAAAACGTGCAATTACTGTAGTCACCAACGATTTAAATGTAAAAGATGACAATAAAGTTGGAGTATCCCTGCTCCCTCCACAATCATTTAGTGATATCGTAAGTGAAGGAATGTTTCTTGGAATGAACGGAAGTATCCTTAAGGATGTCGAAGGTGAACTTGGTCAGATGCCAAAAGGAATTCCTATGGAATCCCTTAATGAAACACGTAACCTTGTTGAAAATTATTTAAAATAAGTTTAATTACTTATTTTCTTTTTTTCATTTTTAAAATTTATCATAAAGTCAAACAAAAGTTTGTAAGATAGAAACTGTGAATTAATCTATCTTAAATTTAAACCAATTAATTTTGTTTTAGTCATCTCTTCAACTGCATATTTTATTCCTTCTTTTCCAACACCACTATTTTTAAATCCACCGAATGGCATATTATCTGTCCTGAATGTGGATTGCTTGTTGATGAATACTGTTCCGGCTTCAATTTCATTTGCACATTTCATTGCAGAATAATAATCGTTAGTGTATACTCCTGCCTGAAGACCATATTCAGTATTGTTTGCCGCTTCAATAGCTTCCCCAACACCCTTGACACGAATAATAGGAGCCACAGGACCAAATGTTTCATTTACAACCAAATCCATATCCTGTGAGACATTGTCAATTACTGTTGCCTGATAGAATGCACCATCACGATTTCCACCTGTTAAAATTTTTGCTCCCTCTTCAACAGCATTATTCACAGTATTCTCAACTTGAATTGCAGCCTTTTCATTGATTAATGTTCCTAAAGTTGTAGTACTGTCCAATGGATTTCCCATGACCAATTTTTCAGTTTCCAAAACTAACTTTTCACCAAATTCATCCGCAATTTCTTCATCAACAATTATCCTTTTTACACCCATGCATACCTGACCCGCATTTAAGAATGCACCGTTAATAACACCCCTGACAGCATTATCAATATCCGCATCCGCCAATACAACTAGAGGGTCATTTCCGCCAAGTTCCAAAGTCACTTTTTTCATTCCCGCCTTTTGTGAAATCATTAATCCTGTTGTTACACTTCCAGTGAATGAAATTTTATTAACATCCGGAGAAGTAACTAAATAATCTCCAACTTCCGAACCGTACCCTGTTACTGTATTTACAACACCATCCGGAAACTCTTCATTCAACAGTTCACAGAATTTCATAACAGTAAGTGGAGCTTCAGTAGGAGGTTTTACAATTACAGTATTCTTGCATGCGATAGCTGGAGCAATTTTATGAATTGTCAAATTTAAAGGGTAATTGAACGGAGTTATAGCTGCAACCACACCCAATGGAACTTTCTGCGTAAATGCGAAAAATCCTTTGCCGTTAAGACCCGCATCCAACGGAACAGTTTCCCCATAAATTCTTTTTGCCTCTTCAGCTGCAAGTTTTAATGTTTCAATAGACCTATCCAATTCCACCAAAGATTCAGCAATCGGTTTTCCGACTTCCAAGGAAAGCAAATGAGCAAAATCTTCACGATCTTGTTTCAGTTTTTCACAAACATCAAACAATTTATTTGAAACTTTAAAAGCAGACATTTCCTGTAAACTGTCTTTAGCCCCATTTGCTTCAGAAATTGCCAAATCAGCAGTTTGTCTGTGAGCAATCGGAACAGTATCAATTATATCACCATTATAAGGATTAGTTACATCAACTAAATCATCACCCGAAATGTGTTTTCCGCCTATTAACATATCCATATTATCACCCTGTATAAATATTTGAAAAAAACATTAAATAATGATTTGCAAAAAAGAGAAAAAATATGAAAAATCAGCCCCTTCAACATTGAGCTATACATTACATCCACTAAAATTGAACTATTTAATCATTGAGAAGTTAACATTGTTCAAAATTTCCTCAAATAAAATACTATTTAAATAAAAACATTAACAGAAAAAATTCAATCACAGAAATAATACATTCTTAAAAATTTCAAAAAAATTACATAAAGTTAATAATATCTATGAAATATATAATTAAATATAGAAATTGTTAAAATAAATAAAATTTATTGAAAGATAAAATGAAATCCATAACCCTAAATTTAGACATTGAAGAATTGTATAAATTAAACAAATTCATTGAAGACACCATACATAAAAATGATTTTCAAGTTGAATTGATTCTTGAAGAGATATTTGTAAATATCGTTAAATATTCTGAAAGTGATTTTTTAAAAGTCAATGCAGAATATGATGACTCTTTATTAACTATGGAATTCATAGACAATGGAATTGAATTCAATCCTCTTTTAAAAGAAAATCCTAACCTTCCAAGCAATATTGATGATGCTAAAGTTGGAGGTCTTGGAATCTTTTTAACAAAACAGATGGCGGACAATTTGGAATATGAATATGCAAATGGCGAAAATCACTTAAAAATTACCAAAAAAGTGGAACAATGAAAAACAAACTAAAAAAATTTATAATCCCATTAAGCCTAATGATAATTTTAAATTTAAGTGCTTATTATCATATTGGTGGTGGAGAAAACTTTGGTGCCGGTTTGAATGCGTATACCGGTTTGCATTTCGTTTGTGGATTGTTGCTTGGTCCGTACGGTGCTTTAGGTGCAACAATAGGGAATATGATTTGCGACTATATAAGAGGATACAGCCCAAACGTCATTATTCTTTCATCAATTATGACATTTGGAATTTCATATTTAGCTTATGTATTATGGTATGAACCATTTAGGAAAAAAACAAAGATTATTAAGCCAAGATTAACAAATACTCATTACTTAATAAGATTTTTATCAATATTGTTATTTACAGGAATGTTATATGCACTTTTTATGAAGATAACGTTCCAACTTAGTTATCCAAGATTACATGACAACATATATATTTTCCACAGATACTTCTTAAATTACATTAACTTCGGATACCTATTCGGAGTAGCTGGAATATGGATTTCAAGAAAATATAATTTTATTCACACCCCTAAATTATCCGAAAAACAAATGAACAAGAAATTATATATTTCAATAAGTGTTTTACTAGCTATTGCAATGCTAATTGTAATAATTATAGACATTAACTATAAAATAAGTGATTTTCAAATTTTGCTGAGTGAAACCGTCTTGTTATTAATGTTATTGTATAGTTATTTGACAAAACCAATGCATACCAAGATAACACCCGTCAAATTTACTTCAATTCTTGAAAAAATAATGGATGCTTTTCTGGGCATAAGCATAGTTTTTATAATTTTAGCAATAGTTGTGTCAGCCAATACACTCTGGGGATATGCACTTGCATCATATCTTCCAATTCCAAATTCAGATGCATTTGTAGTAATATTGCTATTTGCTGACGTGATTTCATTAAGTTTTATCATACCAACATTCATTGTTTTAAAATATGTTGAAAGCAATGTTATAAAACCGATTAAATCATTTTCGAAAATTAAAAATTTCATCAAAGAAGGTGAAAAAATAGAATCTGAAGGATTAATCGAAATTTATTCAGACTATATAAACGTGGAAAATGAAATTGGAACATTGGCGCGAACATATACTGAATTAAGCCAGCACAACAATAAATATATTGAAAATATACATAAAATTGAAAGTGAAAAGGAAAGAATTAAAGCAGAACTGGAAATTGCCGAAAAGATTCAGAAATCAAACTTGCCCAAAAATATAATTGACAAGGATGAAGTAACCGTTTTTGGATATTCAAAACCCGCCAAAGAAGTTGGAGGGGACTTTTATGACTATTATGAAATTGATGATGAACATCTTGCAATTGTAATTGGAGATGCATCAGGCAAAGGAGTACCTGCTGCATTGCTTTCTACAATTACCCAGGCATTGATAAAACAAATTCTAAAAACAGAAAAAGACCCTTCAAAAACATTGTATATGATTAATAATCACATATGCGAGAATAACACAGAAGCAATGTTCATAACATTATGGCTAGGAATTTATAACAAGAAAAACCAAAAACTAATATTTTCAAATGCAGGGCACAATCCACCGATTATTTACCAGGAAAACAAATTCAAATTTTTAGATACTGATGAAGGAATTGTATTGGGAATTTTGGAAAATTATGAATTCAAGAAAGAGAAAACCAGCATTACAAAAGGGTTGCTATTATACACCGATGGAATAACTGATGCAAATAATCCTAATGATGAATTATATGGTGAAGACCGTTTAATAGAATTTTTAAATCACTCTAATTTAGACAACAAAATCATAAAAAAATTATTGAATGACATTGATAACTTCAGTCAGAATGAAGATCAATTTGACGACATGACTTTATTAGTTTTAGAGACACATGATTAAATTAGCTTATTGCAACGTGGAAAACCTGGATTTGAAAAAAGGTTATGTTATGGTTTCAAATTCCAGAAAAAGTAAAATAGACAAATACATATTTGACAGAGATAAGAAACTCAGTTGCGGAGTTTATCTCCTGCTTTTCCGACTATTAAAACAGGAAGGTATAACAGATCCGATAATCAAAACTGAAAAATTTGGTAAAGCATACATATCCAACTATGAAAATATCCATTTCAATGTAAGTCATTCAAAAAACATGATTTGCTGTGCAATTTCCGATAAACCTGTAGGTACAGACATTGAATATAATGACCCTACAATTGATTTGGACATAGCAAAACATTACTTCTTCAATAGCGAGTATGAAACAATCATGAACTCATCAAACCCAGCAGACGAATTTTTCAATTATTGGGTTTTAAAGGAAAGCTACATGAAGTATACTGGCTTAGGATTCCGATTAGACCTAAATAGTTTTGAAATCATGATGAATAATGAAATAACGCTAAAAAATGATAAAAAAAATATTAAATTTGATTTATTTGATACTGATGAGTACAAACTTGGAATTGCAAGTCACTACAATGTCAAGCACGCAGAAAATTTCCACGTTAATGAAATATATCAATTCTAAAATCTATACCTTTAAATTACTTATTAAAATATTGACCTAAATCCCTTAATTCTCCATTGAATTCATTTACTTCCTTTGAATCAATCTGACCACCCAGACCAGACAGATAATTCTTATACATATATACCGCAAGCAAAACCACAACCATTATACCTCCAAAAAGCAAAATGAATTCCGCAGAGGTTTGCCCACTGTCATCCATCAAAATCCCCCCATAAATAAATTCCCGCCAAATGTCGTTATCAAATAAAAAATACCAAAAGACACTGCAACCAGCGGAAGTGAAAATTTGATTCCTTTTTTAAACTCGCCATACATTATCAGACCAATTATGAAACCCACCAAAACGGAATGAATTATCAGATATATTTCACCGGCCAGAGGAGCAGTTAAAATGATTTCGGATTCCATACCATAGTTCTGCATAAATTCAGAATAAACGCCAACCATGCCTATTGCAAAAGGAGTCGCAACAATCGCTGAAATCAAAAGAAACATGACAGACATCATGACTGTTGATTTTCTCTCGCGTTTTAGTGCAAGCAAATCCCTCAAATCATCTGAAACTTCAAAAAGTACATTTGAAATACTGGACCCACTTTTACGACCATCCAGAATAATATCAAAAATCCTCTCAAGTTCTTTTGACTTCAAACGTTTGGACATTGCTCTCCAAGCATCATCAAAACTACGACCCATCCTAATTTCAACAATAGCCCTACGCATTTCATCGTAAAGTGGGCCTTCACCATACTGCGACATATCTCCCATTGCATTTTCAAAGCTGAGCCCTACTTGAAGCATGCTTGACAACTGCCTTAAAAAGTCAGGAGCAGTTTTCTCAATCTCCTGTGCTCTTCTCTCCTGCTGAACAATAACATAAGTGAAAATGACCGGAATAACAAAAAAAGGCAAAATCACTACTGAAACGGGTAGGGCAAAAAATGCAATTAATATTAATAGAACAGTCTGCGAAAGAATGATGAAAATTATAAGTATCGCCAAAACTTTACTTGCATCTGTAAAAATAGCACCACTTAGCAAAAATTCCTGAAATTTAGACAAATACTTTTCAGAAATAATATTATCCAAAAATATTGCTAAATCATTGATTAATTTTAATTTCATGAAATGATATTAGAATTTAAACCATATAAAGTATTGGTTTTATTTAAAAACAATTTTACGAAGTGGAAACATGAATTAAATGAATTTGAAAAAAAATTATTAAAAAGACCATATTAATGCATCATCAAACATTGAATTATTTTTTTATCCTTTAAATGACATTTACTGGAAAAGCATATCTTGGACAAAATACATAGACAGTACCAACTGACCTCATTTTAAAAAAAGGATGAATTTTGGGAAAATATCATGGATGAAAAAGAATGCTATAACTGCAAACATGTGGAATTTGATATTGGCCTTTGCACCCAATATTACTGCAGATTCCATGAAAAATTAGTTAAAATGGATGATGAGTGTGATGACTGGAGCAAATCATCTAATTAAACCTATTCTACGAAATAATAACCATTTCTAAAAATTATTTTGATTCAAGCACCAGCCCATGTGCTCAGCTAAACTTAAATGTAAACTCATAACCTATTCAACATCAAAACCCTTTTCCACCATGCTGTTTTTAAGAATCTCCATGGCTTTTATCGTATCAGGCCCTGAAACCCGCTTAATCATTCGGTTGTTTTCATTAAACCTTCCGACAAAATAATCCTGCTGCTCATTACTGACAAGGTCAAGTCGAGTATAGTTTGTAAGACATTCTAGAAGCGCAAAAACTCCCCGGTTTAAAGCCTTTGCACATGGATTGTTTTTGACTATCTCCACAACATCACTGCTTATGATATAAGCCTCACCATTTGATGTTACATGGTCTTTAATCGGATCCATTTTTCTAATGTCTGTGACAT
>NZ_CAMHFP010000006.1 GCF_946184425.1 uncultured Methanobrevibacter sp.
TGGAACATGTCATGAGCTTGTTTAAAGATGAACAGAGGATTATCGAAGGATTTGAGTAATAATTCTATTTCGAATGATTAACTTCTGCTTTTGAATAAAAATTACTTTAGAAAATTTGAAGTTGAATTCTGAAGAGAGAGCATGTTTTCGAAAATCAACAAAGTTTTTGAAAAAGCCCTGTCAACTTTTTTTATTAATTATAAATACTATTAAAGATATAAATAATCCTTGATATTTCATTTTTATTTAAAATTATTACGGTGATTATATGACTGATAAAGTAGTTTTAGCATTCAGTGGTGGACTTGATACCTCTGTATGTGTTAAATTATTAGAAGAAAAATACGATGTCGAAGTTATTACTGCATGTGTAGATGTAGGCCAAGGCGAAGAAGAAATGGAAAAAGCAAAAACCATGGCTTCCAAAATCGGTGGTTTAAAACATTACAACATTGACGCTAAAGAAGAGTTCGCAAATGAATACATTGCACGTGGAATCAAAGCAAATGCAGAATATGAAGGATACCCATTAAGTACTGCTCTTGCAAGACCATTAATTGCTCAAAAAATTATTGAAGTTGCTGAAAAAGAAGGAGCAACAGCTATTGCACATGGTTGTACCGGAAAAGGAAATGACCAATTCAGATTCGAAGCAGTTATTCTTGCAATGTCTGATTTAGACATTATCGCACCGATCAGAGAAATGAATTTAACAAGAACAGAAGAAAAAGCTTATGCTGAATCTAAAGGAATTGAATTAAGCTATGATAAAATTTACAGTATTGATGAAAATCTCTGGGGAAGAGCAATAGAAGGAGATGTCTTAGAAGATCCTGCAAACGAACCTCCAGAAGATATTTATGAATGGACATCCTCATGGGAAGATGCTAAAGATGAACCTGAAAAAGTGTCCATAGAATTTGAAGAAGGTATTCCAGTAGCCATTAATGGTGAAATGATGCCATTAATAGACCTCATTAAAAAAGCTAATGAAATTGCAGGAGCACATGGAATTGGTAGAGTAGATACAATCGAAAACAGAATGATTGGTATTAAAAGTAGGGAAATCTACGAAACTCCTGGTGCAAAATTATTAATTCCAGCTCACCAAGCATTGGAAGAATTAGTTTTAACTACTGATGAACTAAGATTTGCTGAATATATGTCAACATTATACTCCGATTTAGTATACAGAGCACTCTGGCAAGAACCATTAAGAAACGATCTTGACCAAGCAATTGACAGCATGCAAGAAAGAGTAAGCGGAGAAGTCGTTATGAAAATATTCAAAGGTTCAATCCAACCTATTGTTAGAAAATCTCCATTCAGCTTACACAGCATCGAACAAATTACCTTTGAAGACAAAGAAACTGACCAAAGGGAAGTTGAAGGTATGATTAAATACCACGGTCTTCAAGCAGCAAATTATCAAAAATTAAACAGATAGCTTTAATGCTATCACAACTATTTTTTTATCGCTTCAATGAAATATTCATTGAAGAACCTTTTATTGAAATCGAATAGATTTATAAAGTCAGAATCGATTATATACATATCACAATAATCATCATTATCCCTAATTCCACGACCATATGCCTGCATTAATGCCATGACTGCCTGATAATAATACCAAGAGGTATCCAATTCTTTTCTGTATATGACCTGTTCATTAAGTTGAGGATATGGAACCTTAAAAACAATTTGGAAACGACACAAATCGCCTTTAAAATCAACACCATCTTTAATGGAAGCTCCGATGAGAATTACTTTATCCTCATTTTGACTGAAATCCTTCAATATATAATTCCTATCTTCGCCACCGACAAACACTAATGGATAATCTTTTAGATGTTCACAAATCCAAAATGCCTGTTCATTACTTGAAGTATGAATAACACCTTTTTCATTTTTATATCTATCCAAAATATCCCTTATTTTATCAATTGCTTTTTCATTTTTCCAGTTTGGAATTCCTCTTGTCTTACCACTCATACTTCCGACAAAGTCCATGAAAATTGGTCTTTTTTCGACATCAAAAGGGGACTTTTCATAGATATAAAAAGTTTCGTCGGGATTTATATTATTCCATTTGCAGAATTTATTTTTATCACCCAATGTCCCTGTTAAAAAAATACGAATATTGCCTAATTTCAATAAGTTTTCAGTATCTTCCGAAACAGAAAAAGGTTTGAATTCCGCTGAAATATCCATTTTATTACTCAAAATTAAATCAATTTCGGGAAGGTCAATAATTAATTCGTTGCTTTTTAAACCCATTTCTATTAAAACAAAATTTTTCATGTCTGTTTCCAATCTTTGCTTTTCAATATAATCACTGCTTGAAAATTTATTTGGGTCACTTTCAAATTCATCTAATGTAACCTGAACATCTCTTTTATGCACCGCTTCAATTTCCTTAATCTGATTTTTACAAAGATTTGCCAATTCATCACATAATTCTATCCAATAGTTGGAATTTCTTTTTAAATTATGATATGAATTAGTATTTTCCATAACAGGCTCAAAAATATCTACACCAAATTTTGTTGAAATATATTCCCTATTCAAATTATGAGAAGATAACATTAACATTTTACGTTCCAAATTATGTGCCTCATCCAAGATTAATAATTCACGCGGATCAAGCATTTTGTTTGCAACACCCATATAATATATAAAATCATAATTAGTGATTACATTGTCAGATTCTTTGGCTTTTTTAAAAGCAGTACTAAAATCACAATCATTACATTTCTGTAGATTATATTCCTCTTTGATACAAAAATCACAGTTTCCATTATAATTACAAAGATAATTTGCCCTTCCCTTGATTTCTACAAGCATGTCATCAAAATCATCCAAATACTGCTCTTGAAGTTGTTTAGTCATTGTTAAAATATATGAGTCCTCATACATGTTAGCAAGAGTTGTTGCAATGGCAGATTTTCCAGTTCCTGTTCCCGCCTCCAAAATAATATTTTTATATCCTTCACCTATAGCCCAATTAATTTTATTAATAAGTTTAATTTGACTATTTCTAGGAGTATGACCCTTAAATGACCAAAAAACCATCCAATCAAGATTAGACTTATTATTTTGCAAAAAACCCCACCATTTAATAACAAGTTGATAATAATAAATATGTCAAATAATTATATTTAAAAGTTTATAACATATAGTAAATCATGTCCAAAATTAATCAACTACAGGAAATAATCGACTCATCAGACAACATAGTATTTTTTGGAGGTGCAGGAGTTTCAACAGAAAGTGGAATTCCCGATTTTAGATCTGAAAGCGGAATCTTCAAAAGTTTAGAAAAATATGGAGATACACCAGAAAATTTAGTTTCCCACTCATATTATATGGACCATACCGAAGAATTTTACAGATACTATAAAGAAAATCTTGTTTTCACAGATGCTCACCCAAATCCAGCCCACCTAAAGCTGGCAGAATTAGAAAAGACTGGAAAACTCAAAGCCATCATTACACAAAATGTAGATGGACTTCATCAAAAGGCAGGAAGTAAAAATGTTTTAGAACTTCATGGAAGTATCCATAGAAACTATTGTCAGATTTGTGGAAAGAAATACGATTTAGATTATATTCTAAATAGCAAATCAATTCCTAAATGTGAATGTGGAGGAATTATAAAACCAGATGTGGTACTTTATCAAGAACCTTTAAATGATGGAATTTTAAGTTTTTCCATTGATTACATTCAAAATGCCGAAACATTACTTATTGGCGGAACATCACTTGTCGTGTATCCCGCTGCAGGTCTAATAAATTATTTCAATGGAAAAAATCTTGTCTTAATCAATAAAAGTGAAACTCCATACGACAATCTTGCAACATTAGTCATCAACAACGCCATCGGCGAAACATTGTCCCAAATCAAAGTCTAAAGATTCAGGAATTACCTCTATCCCATCCAACTGATTATCACATTTATAGACAAGTATTTCAACACCATTAGCATATGCTTCATTTAAAGTTTCACTGAAAACCGGGTCATTTTCCCAGTTTGGCCTGAAGAAATTGCCTGCAGGATGCTGGATCAGGAAAAATACAACGCATCGATTGCCTTCTTTTTTAAGCTTAATTAATTCTTTTAAGTGTTTGACACCTCTTTCAGTTGGTGCATCAGGAAATCTTGCTTCACCATCAATTATCAATGTCACCCCTTTTACCTCAACAAAGCAAGAGTCATCATTTGAGTTTTCCAAGTATATATCGATTCTGGAATTATCCACAGTTTTTTCCCTTTGATGACGAGAATAACCTGAAAGTTCTATTATTTTACCATCAACTATTGCATCATAAACAATACCGTTAGCTTGCTGAGAGTAAAGTGATACCAAAACACCATTATTTTCAACAAAGTGAAGTGAAAATTTAGTTTTACGATTTGGATTATCTGACGGTTTTAACCAGACAACAGCATCCTCAACCAAAAGTTCCCTGCATCTTCCGGTATTCGGCACATGTGCAATTTCAAGTTGACCCCCAACTTCCACTTCAGCAATGAATCTGTTGGGTCTTGCCTTAAAAATTCCCCTAACATAATCCATTTTTAATCACACTGCCAATATAGGAAACCAACTCTGTTGCTGAAAATCCATTTCCTTTATCATTATAAACTTCATCTCCCGCAAGACCATTAATAAATGCAGCAAGACTAGCTGAATCAAAACTTGACAGACCTTGTGAAAGTAAACTAGTAGCGATTCCGGCAAGTGCATCACCAGTACCTCCAACAGTCATCCCCGCATTACCAGATTTATTGATTTTGAATCTTGAACCAGATAAAATTAAATCGTATTGGCCTTTAATAATTACAGATCCCCTGATTTGACGAGTAATTTGTTGAAATTGAGTAATGTTTTCATCAACTTTAGCAAAATCATATGAATCAATATCCAGTTTCAAATCATCTGTGACTTTGAATACTGATTTGAACTCAAATATATGGGGAGTCAATATAATATCTTCACGATTTTTGATTAAAGATATTTCAACCTGTTTCAAACTATCTGCATCCAAAACAATTGGCTTTTTAATCTTAGTCACTAATACATTAAACAATTTAGATGTCTCCTCATCAATACCTGCACCCGGACCAATCAATACTGCATCAACCTTTTCCGACAAGGATAACAGTTCATCCAAATGATTTAAAGATAAATTATTTCCTTCAAGAGATTTGACAATCAAATCAGGAGAAGTAGCTTTAATGGCTTCAGCAGCCATTTTAGGAGCAGCAACATAAACCAAATCTGCACCAGCACCAATAGCCGCCATCCCTGCAATAGCTGGAGCGCCCGAATAATCCTTACTTCCACCAACTACAAGCAAACGTCCATTATTTCCCTTATGAGATGATGCATCACGAGTATTGAACCTTAAAAAGTCACCATAATTAACAAAATATTCTGCTTCAAATGGAATACCAATGTCTGCAGTCACAAGACCCCCAACATCTTCTTCTTCAGCATTTCTTACACCAGTTTTTATTTTATGAAAACTTATTGTATAATCCGGAACAACAGCCAAATCACTTACTTCCCCAGTTAGAGGGTCCATTCCTGATGGCACATCTACACTGATTTTAACACCACTGGATTCATTAATAACTTCAATAGCTCGTTTAATATTAATTTGTAATTTTCCTTTAATTCCAGTTCCCAAAAGTCCATCCACTATAACAAATTCTGAGTCCTTGCTTCTGGCAACTTCACATGAATTAATGTCTTCAAGTGTTTTTAAATTAAAAATGTTCAAACGTGACAAACGAGGTTTCATGTTTTTTAAGATTTCAAAATTAGTTTTTGCATCATTTGAGCGAATATTGTCTTTTAACATGTAAATATCCACATCATAACCTCTGTTTAATAAATATCTTGCAGCGACAAATCCATCTCCACCATTTCCACCAGAACCTGTAAAAATTACCACTTTTACAGGTTTAGCAAAAGTGTACACTGCAATTTTACCTACTTCCTCCGCTAGAGATTTCCCTGCGGATTCCATTAAACATAGCCTTGATAAACCTAAATATTCACAATTATAATCTGTAACCATCATATCTATCGGATGCAAATAATCACCTAAATTAAATATAAGTATCTAATATAAATATAATTATCTTAATACAAGGAAAAAAACTCATGAGAAAAATTACCCTAAAATTATTATCAAAACTATCAACTAAATACCTTACAAATGGATTAATACTAATTTTAATTTTATTTGCTTATGGAATAATCGGTTCACATTTCATAATGGGACTGAATTTTACAGATTCACTTTATTATGCAGTTATTACTATGGCAACTGTGGGTTATGGAGATTACATACCCGTTACAAACCTCCAAAAAATATTTGCAACAACATTAGCATTGGGAGGAGTTGCATTACTGGCATACGTATTTAATATAATGCTAACAAGTTTCCATGAAAAAATGAAAACATATTCCAAAGGGGCTAAAAAAATGAATGCAATTGAAAAAATGGATGAATATTACATTCTTTGCGGATACGGAAGAGTGGGAAAAGTGGTTTTGAATGAACTTATCCACAGAAATCAGAATGTAGTGATTATTGAAAAAAATGAAGAGAATAGTGAAGATATTGAAGAGAACGAATCGGTAGTAGTCATTAATAAAGATGCCACTGAAAATGATTTAATAGCAAAATTAGCTGGAGACAAATGTCAAAGTGTAATAATAAGTACCGGAAGTGACGTTACAAATTTATTTATCGTGTTAACAATCAGGGAAACCAATCCTAATGCATGGATTGTATCAAGATGCAGCAAACTAGAAAATGAACCTAGACTTATAAAAGCCGGTGCAAACAAAGTCGTATCCCCAGAAATAATTGGGGGCAAAGATCTTTATTATCAATCAGCAAAACCTCATCTCTTAAGATTAACAGTAAGACATACCTCCGATGAAATCTTTGATGAGTTCAAAATAATCAGCAAACACAAATGCAACCTTGAAAATATTGACTACCATATTCCTGGAATTGAAACACCCCTACGGCGTAAAATCAATACCATGGAATTATCTGACGGTAAGAAATTTAATGAATACTTGAAGTCAAATCCTGATGCTAAAAAATCCTTAGATAACTTATACCACAGTGTTAATAATATTCATTCACATGTAATTTCGGGACCGGACAATGCTACTTTCAATGCATTAATAAAAGATTTGGAAAAACAGGAAGAGATTATAGGTAAAAATTTAAACGATAAACAAATAGCTCAAATAACAAAAAAAGAATTAGAGATGTAGCATCTCTATTTAACTATCAAAATTCTACTAACCCTTGAAATATAAAAGGTATCATATCCTGAGAATATAACAACTTTATGGCTTCCAAGACCTAGTTTTGAAGTATTAAAACTTATGACCCCATTTACTGCTTTAATTGAGTAAATATAATATTTTGTACCTGTAAAAACTTTTAATTTAACAGTAACTCCATTGAGAGGGACATTATTAGCTTTATTTTTAACAGTTACTTTAAATATTTTTGAAGTACCCAAAGATGCATTAATTTGAGGTGCATCGACAATTGTTTGAATCTTGTATTTATTAATATATCCAAAGTTATAATAACCCAGATATTTGTTATTTGGAGCCATTGGAAGTATATTTTTACTGAAGAGTCTGTCTTTAAAATAGACATTATCTTTCAGATATCCAGTACTTAGACCAACAGTTTTACCATTATCATTAGCGGCATACGCCCTTACCAATGAGGTTGTAGAACCTTCTTTTGTTGTTGCTTTCCAATGAAATACTGTAATATCACGTCTATTAACTCCATAACTGTCACTAGCACCAATCTTAACGGCAGCAGTTACAGGATTGCTATTGAAACTAGTCCATTTACCATGACGGAAACAGGATATTGAATTTGGGACAGAAATGTATTCACCAGCTTTCAATGTTCCAAACTTCATTCCACCAGTCCATACTAAAGCATATCTCCCATTAGGTGCTTTAATAGCAAAATGTCCAATACTAAAACCTAAAGACCTAATATAACTTCTAATAGATTGCAGTTTAGATGTTTGGATAACACCAGATTTAACCATTTGTCCAGCAAGGTTTTCAATCGCCTTATTTACACTAGCACCATCTGCTCCACCAGTTCCAATCATCCAACCATCAGCAGTAGTAATTGAATGGAAAGAATACCCTCCATTAGTTTTATATTGCTTTAAAGCCAATCTTCCATTCCATACCACAGGTTTAATGTTAATGTTCACAGAATAAGTTGAATCCCTTCTAAATCCTGTTAAACTTTCAGAATAACTTATCTGAAGATAAAATGAACAGCACCCTACCTCCGCTGTTGGTTTGATATTCATTGTGGCTTTAGAATCTTTATAAATAAAATATTTCTTTTGTTCATTATCACTTAATGAAACATAAACCCGGTATGATCCAACATTCAAATTTTTATTTAAAGAGGCTATACCCGCATTATTTGTAGTTGAATAAAATTTAAATATTTTTTTTCCATAACAAACTTTAAATAAAACTTTAACCCCACTTACCGGTTTTTTAGTAACCTTATTAGTTATTTTTGTTTTAAAAAATAAATCTGATTTCCAATAAGTATTAAAATTATTAGTTTTTATTTCTAATGGAGCCTTAATAACTTTAATTATCGCATTATATTCACTTGCAGAATAATTTGCATCGCCATTGAATTTAATATTAACGTTGTAAGTATTTGGCTTAAGATTTAAACTTAAAATTATCTTTCCATTTTCATTTGTGACTTTTGTGTAAATTTTGCCATTTAAAAAAATTGATAAAGTTTTATTCTGAATCGGTTGATTATTATCATCCCTCAAATAACTTACAAGTTCACCTTTTTCCTTATAATATATAGTCGGATTATTAGACTTAATTGAAGTGTTTTTAACCTCAACCGTTTCATCGACATGAGTTTCATTAACAGTGCCAGTTAAATCAACACCAACATCACTTTGAGAAAAACCAACCGTATCCTGAACATCAATAATATCAGTAATATTATCAGAAGCGGAAACAATGCCGATACTTAAAAAAAGAACTAATAACATAGAGACAGTGATAAAGTTGAATTTTATTTTTAATTTCATTGCCCCCAATCCCTTAAAAATAAATAAAATAAAAAAAAGAAAAGAGAGTTATCCTCTCTAGAATAATTCGTGTAAGTGCATGATTGCAGAACCTAATTTACCGTCGAAGTTACCTGCACTAATTTCAAGTACACCATCTACAGCACAAGCAGCTTCAATACCTGCTTTCATAGCTGCTTTTACAGATTCTTCATCTACACCATCAATAACTATTTCAAATACACCATCAGCATCATCTCTAATATCAGAGTCAACTTTGTCTTTTAAAGTTACACACATTTTTTCATTAGTGGATGCATTTAAGAATTTGGAGTATTTGTTGGATCCTACTTTAGAACCAGATGCAACCATACCTCCAGGGAATGGAGTTATTACACCTTCAACTTCACTAATAGCAGCAACAGCTGCTTGAGCTGCTTCTACACCAGTCATTTGATCTTTTGCTAAAATGAAGAAGTTTCCACCAGCTACACCATCTTTGTAACCGAATGCAGATTCTACTAAGAAGTCACCAGACATAATTGGGATAGAGTGTATTTTTCTTCCATCAATTTCTAATTCAGTTTCGTAACCGTCACCGAAGAATTTTAATTTATTACCAGTTTTTAAAACATCTTCAGATTCGAGACAGTTAAATGCTGCTGCAGTTGGTGCAGTTAAAATACACATTCCAATTCTTTCCATTAATTCATGATCAAGTGCTTTTTTACCACCTTGACAAATCATGATAACATAACCAGGTCTTCCATCAGGAGTGTTTTCAGCTGGTACAAAACAATCAATACCTGCTTCTGCAGGACATCCAATAACAGAAGTTCCGTAACCGGTTGCTTCAGTTGCTGCAATTTTTGCTAATTCTTCGGTTGCTGCAGTAACTAAAATTCTAGTTACTTTGATTCCGAAACCTTCTGCATAAGTATCTTTAATTTCTACACCGTTAATTTCCATAGTTTCACCATAATTTTTACAAAAAATTAATTTTTTGTGATAATTAATTTTATGAATATGAATAAAAATAAAGTTTTCTATTTATCATTTAGGTCATCTTCCAAAGCCTCTTCAAGTTCCTCTGAAGATGATGAAAATGAAATTTTATCCAGAACGGATGAACCATAATACGGTAAAATTACCAAACCAATGATAGTTACCATCCAAAATGAAATTAATCTTTCAACAACAGTTGCTGCAGCACTTATTGAAGAAGAAATACCCGCAGCTGAGTAAAATATAATCATTACCCCGTCAATAGCACCTAAACCCCCCGGAAGAAGAGGAATCATACCAACTAAAGATGCTACAATGAATACTTCACCAATTGTAATTAAACCAACATTGGCTCCAAAAGATAGAAATACTAAATAAACCCTTATAATCTCAAAAATCCAAATAACAAAAGACAATGGAATTGTATAATACATGACTTTCTTATTTGAAATTAATATTTTCATAGTGTCCTGGAATCCGAAGATTACCTCATGTACTTTCTGCTCGAATTCATCAGTATTTTTCTTGTAGAATCTTCTAACAATACCAATAATCCAACCATCAACCCTTTGACCAAATCCAGGATTAATGCACATGTAAATCAAGACCATTAAAACAATTATTATAGCAATTACGGCCAAAACCATAACAATAAGCAACCATAAATCAAAATTAAAATATAAAGCCATCGCCGCAATAGTAATAGCTGCAAGAACTACAAATGGAAATGTATCCAATGCCCTATCGGCCACAACAGTTGCAAATGTTTCTTCCATCAGATAATTTTTCCTTTTTGCTAATATATACGCCCTGACAGGCTCTCCCCCTCCACGTCCGGAAGGAGTAATATTATTTACTGCAAGACCTACCAATACCATTGGAAGCAAATCTCTGATAGAAACTTCCTTATCTGTGAGTTTATTGAGGATTTGCCATCTTAAAGTATACAAAAAATAAGTAAAAACTTGAGTAAGAATAGCAAGAACTATTATAACCGGATTAGCTATTGTTAAAGCACTAATAACTTGATCAATACCTACAAACCACAGCATTATAATTAAAATACACACACTAAACAACAATAACAAAACAGTTTTCCGGTCCATAATACTACCAACTATTATTTTAATTTAACATTTTATTACTTATAAATTTATATAGAAATTTATTCAAATTATAACAATGTATGAGGTATATAACGAAAAGTGATTTATTGATTGTTGCAAGAGATTCCGGTTATTTAATGATAGGAATCGGATTAATGTGCATTGTTCCATTAATTTTCGATTTAATATATTTTGAGTTTGATGTGATTAGTTTTGTTATACCTGCAGCAATTTCAATCGCCTTAGGGATAGCATGCATGAAATATTTCGAAAACTCCACAACCAAAAAGATGCGGCTTAAACATGGGATGATGATATCATCATTCGCATGGTTATGGGCAAGTCTTATTGGAGGACTTGTTTTTATGCTAGCAACACATATACCCTTTATTGATGCAGTTTTTGAAAGTATGTCCGCTTTGACCGGAACCGGAATTACAATGTTTAAAAATGTTGAAATATTGCCTCATAGTATCTTATTTTTCAGATCCCTTGAGCAATGGATTGGCGGTTTGGGAGTTGTTGTTATGGTTATTGGAGTCTTAACAAAACCAGGATCCGTTTCATCAAAATTATACCAATCTGAAGCTCGAGAAGAAAGAATTAAACCAAGTATCAAAACCACATTAGAAAAAACCTTAGAAATTTATTTAATATATACAATTTTTGGATTAATTTTATACCTTTTAGCAGGAATGCCAGCATTTGATTCTTTATGCAATACATTCAGTATTATTTCAACCGGAGGAATGAGCATAAAGAATGCAAATATGGGATACTACCACAATGATGTAATTTACCTGATTTCAATAGTTTTAATGATATTGGGTGCTACAAGCTTTTTAGTTCACTATAAAGTAATTAAAACTAGAGGAAAATCCTTAATTGAGGATTTACAATTCCAAATTATTATTGGAGTAATAGCAATTGTGACTGTCATAATCTACTTTATTTCAAACATTGTTCCAATAGAAATATTATTTACAGTAGTATCAGCAATAACAACAACAGGAGCAAGTGTTGCGATGCCACAAGTTATGGCAGGCTGGCCTTCATTTGTAATCATATGTTTGATGTGTTTAATGTTAACTGGAGGTTCAAACGGATCTACAGTAGGTGCAATAAAACTTGTGAGAATGATTACATTCTTCAAAGGAATCTACAGACATATCAGAGAAATTTTATCCCCAGAAGGAAGAGTAGTACCAATAAAATTAAATGGACATAAAATTCCTGAAAAGTCAATTTCCCAAGCGGGAAACTATATTACCTTATACATGATGTTCATTATGTTTACTTGGGCATTATTCTGTTTATTCGGATATGACCCCTTCAAAAGTTTATTTGCAGCAATGTCTCTCCAAGGTAACAACGGTTTGGAACTTGGAATAATAAACCATACATTAAATCCAATATTAAAAGTTGTAAGTATGTTCGACATGTGGACTGGAAGACTGGAAATTTATCCAGTATTAATCACCGTAAGAGCATTTTTTGAGATTTTCAAAAGATAATATTTATAATGTCTTAAAATAAATATTGATTATCAAAAATATATTGAGGCGATTTTAATGTATGTAATCATTATGGGCGGAGGTCGTGTAGGACTTGCACTTGCAAACTTATTAATTGAAGATGGATATGACATTACATTAATTGAAAGTGATGAATCATTATGCACAGAAGTTGCAGCTGAACTCGATGCGTTAGTTATTTGTGGAAACGGTACTAGTTCTAAGCTACTTGAAGAAACTAACATTGAAGATGCGGATTTCTTTATCGCTACAACAGGAAATGACGAAGCTAATCTATTATCATGTATTTTAGTTAGAAAATATGATGTCCCAAATATTATTGCTCGTGTAAGTAACCCTGATCACGAAGAAGCATTTAAAGAAGTGGGAATTGATCAGGTAATCAGCCCTGAGATTACCGCAGCAGGTTACTTACAAAAAATTGTTACAAGACCAAATGTGGCGGAATTAATTACTCTTGGAGAAGGAGATGCCGAAATTTTGGATATGACCATAACCAATGATAAAGTTGTAGGGAAACGCTTTAAAGACGTATCTCCAACAAAAGAATACATCATTATTGCCACTTATCAAAATGGAAACTTAGTAATTCCACAACCTGACAATATTATTAGCCGTGGAGAAAAGGTTTCTGTCCTTGTAAAAAGAGGAAACTTTAAAAAAGTTTCTAAAAAATTAGAGAAGTAATGAATAGGACATTCTAATATGTTCTTTCCCATTATTTTCTACAGTTGGACCGTGTCCAGGATATATATTTTTAACGTCCAATTTTGTTAATTTCTCAACACTATTTTTCATGTCGTCAAAATTTCCACCGATATCCATTCTACCAACACCACCCCCAGCAAAGATAGTGTCCCCAGTAATTAAGTTTTCACCATCCCATAAACAGATTCCACCAGCAGTATGGCCAGGAGTATGAATTACTTTAAAATTAGCTATTTCATCACCATCTTCAAGCTGAATATCTACTTTTGAATTAGCATCATTTGAAAAAGCAGACATTGAAGTGC
This sequence comes from uncultured Methanobrevibacter sp., assembly GCF_946184425.1. Lineage (GTDB taxonomy): Archaea > Methanobacteriota > Methanobacteria > Methanobacteriales > Methanobacteriaceae > Methanocatella. The sequence continues at coordinate 13,793 of NZ_CAMHFP010000006.1, forward strand.
CTAAAGAATCTTTATTTTTCATAGAAAACGCATCATCCTTATGAACAGCAATTTTAGCATTAGGAAACAAGTAGTTACCACCAATATGGTCAAAATGACAGTGCGTATTAATAATCAATTCAATATCATCAGGTTCGACACCATTTTGACGAAGTTTAGAAAATAAATAATCTTTATTGTCCCCTGCACCAGTATCGACCAAAGTATTTCCATTGACCAAATAACAGTTTGAATCGTAATTATAACCTATAATAAAAATAATATCATTAGAACTCATGAAAGATAATATTGTCAATAAAGTAATTAAAATTTTTGAAAAATAGATTTGTATAAAAATGGGGTCACAGGGATTTGAACCCCGATCCTGGGATATCTCTTGCCTCAGTACTCCAATTGTTCATCACAACGGATACTGTTCAGTTACGCGTATATTTTCTTCAAAGACAACTGGAGTCCCAGATGATGCCAGGTTACACCATAACCCCACACATAACATACAATAATAAATATATTTTAATAATATATAAAGATTACCCTATATCTAAAATTTCATTTGTTTATCAATTCCAGCAATTTCATCTATTTCAAGGCCTTTTTCTAGAGCATAATCTTTTTCAACCTTATAATTTCCATTACGAGTACGTGGAGTATTTTTTGGCTCTAAAAATAACCATTTAGTATATTTAAATCTAACTCCAATATATGGTGTTGCCCCAAATATTTTTGAAAATTCACAAAGTGCATCAATTTGAGGAGCATCAATATAAACTTTGTCTTTAGTTGTTGTTTTAACTTCAATAGCCAAATATAACTTTCCATTTCCAGCCACAACATCAGGTAATGGATTTTTAGTTGCTCCACCAGAAGCCGGAGCCCTCATAGCTGCAAAATTCCTTTCCCAAAGTTTATGCACCAAATCTCTTTCTTCAGCCGAACCCTTTTTAGCCATGATTACACCTTATGTTAACTAATTTGTTAAAAGACATTATATAAAATAATCGTGAGAGCATTTGAAAAGTAATATGAAAATCTTAAAAAAAATAGTTTTATAAAATGGGGCCGGAGCCGAGATTCGAACCCGAGTCCCGGGATCCACAGTCCCGGAGGATGACCGCCTACCCTACCCCGGCATTTATAAAATATTAAATAAAAAAAATTGTTAAAGTGCGGGAGCAGGGATTCGAACCCTGGAAGACCTGCGTCAACAGGTCCTAAGCCTGTCCCCTTTGGCCTCTCGGGCACCCCCGCTTATAAAAAAGAAAGGATACATAGAAACCATTAAAAATCTTAACAAATTTTTTAAAATGCTCCGACCGGGATTCGAACCCGAGTCTTCGGCTCGAAAGGCCGAAATGATTGGCCGGACTACACCATCGGAGCATACTTATACATAAAAGTTTATTTAACATGGGCCCAATGGGGTTCGAACCCATGGCCTTCCGGTTATGAGCCGGACGCTCTACCTGGCTAAGCTATGGGCCCTCGAAGCGCCATCGACAGGGCTCGAACCTGTGACCAATCGGTTAACAGCCGAACGCTCTACCTACTGAGCTACGATGGCATATAACAACCCATTTACTCAACCAATAAACCCATGTTTAAAAATCAAAAGACTTTAAACAGTAATAATAACTATGCATTACATAGTATATAAATCTTTTGGTTTTTCTCAACTTTTTGAAAAAAAACAAAGTAATTTCACAATAATACATTATACGAACTAATATATAAACTTTAAGAATCAATATAAAAAATATGGATTCTAACATATTTGACTTAATAAAAAAAGCGAATGAAATTACATTAAAGCAACACGGAAACTTAATCACCCTTGAAAGAGCAGTATTCTTATCATGGTGGTGCGATAAAGGAGATTGTGCTTTTTGCTATATGTCAACACAAAAAGATAAAATCAAAGATCCAAAAAAAGCAAGACGAAATATCAGCAACATTTATGCGGAAGCAGAAATGTGCAGACGTCTTGATTGGAATATTGAATTTTTATCTGGAGGATATGAATCTTTTACAACCCAAGAAATTAAAGATATTGCAACAACAATAAAAAACATTACCGGCGATGGTGTCTGGTTAAATACAGGAATTACCGACGAATTAAATGAATATGGATCAGAAATTAAAGGAATCACAGGTGCTGTTGAAGTTGCCAATCCCCAAATTCATGAAAAAGTCTGCCCATCTAAAAAATTAGATGACATAAGTAATATGTTAGATACAGCTGGAGATTACGGATTTAAAAAAGCAATAACCATTATTTTAGGATTAGGTGAAACTTTAGAGGATGTTCAATATATTATTGACTACATCAAAGACCATAACATTGACAGAGTAATATTCTATTCATTGAATCCCCATAAAGAAACCATTTATGCAAATTCATCACAACCAGCATCCCTTTATTATGCACAAGTCGTGGCACAGGTAAGACTTGCATTTCCAGATATTGAAATCATTTGCGGAACTTGGATTGATAATTTGGCAAACATAGGAATATTAATCTTAAGTGGAGCAAATGGAATAACAAAATTCCCATTATTTAAAATGTTTGGAACAAAATATGGAAAAAGAGTTGAAGAAGAAGTGAAATGGGCAGGACGTGATTTAAAAGGAACATTTACAGATAAAACTAAGTTAGGACCTAAAAAAAGTGAAGTTTCACCGGATTTAGATAAATTTATAAAAAGATATGTAAAAGAATCCTTAAAAAATAAATATTAATTTTAATAATTTTTTTAAAAACCACTGCCAAAAATACTTTATTTTAATAATCTTTATAAATCTAATAGTTCAAATATAACTATAATATAAATTATTAAAAAATTATCCTTATGGAGGAATTATTATTAGTGACGATGTTGATATGATGTGTGGACTTGAAATCCACGTACAATTAGAAACCGAATCAAAATTATTCTGTGATTGTCCTACCAATTATCAGGATGCACCAATAAATTCAAACATCTGCCCAGTTTGTTTGAATCAACCAGGTGCTAAACCACATCCAACAAATGAAAAAGCATTAGAAAATGCATTAATGATTGCCCTAATGCTTAACTGTGAAATCGATCAAGATGTTATTTATTTCATGAGAAAACATTATGATTATCCTGACTTACCATCAGGTTATCAGAGAACTTCAGTTCCAATTGGAATTAACGGAGAATTGAACGGAATCAGAATTAGAGAGATTCACGCTGAAGAAGACCCTGGTCAATTTAAACCTGACAGAGGTACTGTTAACTTCAACCGTTCAGGAATTCCACTAGTTGAAATTGTTACTGAACCAGATATCAAATCACCTGAAGAAGCAAGAAACTTCTTAAAAGAATTAATTCGTGTTTTACAATACAGTGGAGGAGCTCGTGGAGAAGGTACCATGAGAGCAGACGTTAACATTTCCATCAATGGAGGAAACAGAGTGGAAATGAAAAACGTTAACTCCATCAAAGGTGCTTATAAAGCATTGAAATTTGAACTTGTAAGGCAAAAAAACCTCATGAAAAGAGGAGTTGAAGTTAAACAAGAAACTCGTGCATATCTAGAATCTCAAATGATTACAGTAGGTATGAGGATGAAAGAGGATGCTGATGATTACAGATTCATTACAGATCCAGATTTACCTCCAATGAAGATTTCTGATGAAACCATCCAAAGAATTTTAGATACCATGCCAGAAGCTCCTCACAACAAAGTGAAAAGATTTGTTGAGGAATATAATATCGACGAAGAATCTGCAAAAGTTTTAACATCAGAACTTGATTTAGCTATTGCCTATGAAGAAGTTGTAAAAGAAATTGACTCTAAATTTGCTGCAAAAATCATGAGAGATGAACTTAAAAGAGTATTATCATATAATAAACTAGACTTTGCAGACAGCGAAATTACATCTGAAGATTTAATAGAGTTCTTAAAAATGCTTCAAGACAAAGAGATTACCGCAAAAGCAGGACACAAAATCATAGAACAAATGCCAAACAATGATAAATCTCCAAAAGCTATTGCTGAAGAATTAGGTTTACTTGGTGTTGTAAAAGATGATGAAGTATTAGCAGCAGTAAAACAAGCTATTGAAGAAAATCCTAAGGCTGTTGATGACTACTTAGGCGGTCAAAAAGCTTCACTCAATTTCCTTGTTGGGCAAGTTATGAGGATAACCCGTGGAAAAGCGGATCCTGGCGAAACAGTGAAATTATTAAAAGAGAATATTGAATAAATGGAGGATGCAAAATGGCAGGAAAAAAATCATATGTTAAAGATTATATGACAAAGAATGTTATTAATGTTACTCCTGAAACAAAAACAGATGAAGTTATCAACCTTATGAAAGAAAGTCGTCACAATAGTTATCCCGTTGTTGAAAACGGTAAATTAGTAGGTATGATAACTGCATTTGACATCATATCAAAAGAATGGGCAGACACTGTTAGAGATTTAATGACTACCCAATTAGTAGTTGCAAATCAAGATTTAGCAATTAACGATGCTTCAAGAGTAATGTTTAGAAAAGGAATTTCAAGAATGCCTGTTGTAGATGAAACTGGAGCATTAGTCGGAATTATTACAAACACAGATATGGTCAGATCACACATCGAAAGGTCAACACCAACAAAAGTAGAATACTTCAAAAAAACCATGGAACAACTGTATGGAATAAAAACTACTTTAAGGCATATGCCTGTTGAAACTAATAAATTAAGACCTACACAAGATAAGGTTTTTGCTGATGAACTTGAAGGAAGAGCATATGAATTAGAAAAAGGGTTAGCAGAACCAGCTATCGTTGTGAAAACTGGAGACCGTTGGATTCTTGTTGATGGGCATCACAGAGCAGTAGCATCCAAACAAAAAGGATATGATACTGTTGATTCATATGTTGTTGACTTAGGTCAGGACATTAAATTAGGAATGGAAAAAACTGCAGATAGAGCAGGAATTAAAACATTTAATGATATTGAAATCATTGACGATGACAAACATCCATTAATTGCTCTTACAGAAAGTATCCAAGACCAGGCATCAAAGGATGATGATTAAATGGATAATGATAAAATTATTCGTGAAGTATATGAAGTTTTGGAATCAAGAAGAGACAATCCTATTGATTCTTATACATCAAATATAATGCAGGACAGTGAAAAAAAAGCTGAAGATAAAATACTTGAAAAAATAGCCGAAGAGGCTGGGGAAGTATTGCTCGCTGCAAAAAATGATGAAAACTTAGTATATGAATCTGTGGATTTGATTTTTCACACACTTTTAATTTTAGTTTATAAAGGTGTGGAAATTGATGAAATTTTTGAAGAATTTTCTCGCAGAAGAAAATAATTTAAATAAATATTTTTTCATAATTAGCTGAATATTGGTAAAAAAATGTTTGATACAGTCGCTGAAAAGAAGTTTTTATTAAAAGAATTAGTTAAAAAAGATTTAACTGCTAAATATAAAGATTCCGTATTAGGTATTCTTTGGAGTTTCTTTAATCCATTATTAATAATGTTAGTATTTACTGCAATTTTTTCAATGTTGTTCGGCAGATCAATTGAAAATTATCCGGTTTACTTTTTATCTGGAAGACTAATTTATGATTTTTATAACTCTGCAACAAAAGGTGCAATGGGATCTATCAAAAGACATGGAAATCTGTTAAAAAGGATTTATGTGCCAAAATATATGTTTTCAATTAGTGCAGTATGTTATGAATTTGTAAACTTTTTAATTTCCTTTGTAATTCTATTTGGAGTAATGATTATAACCGGAGCAAAGTTCTATTTAACAAGCGTATATGCAATTATACCAATACTATTATTAATAATATTAATATTTGGAGTAGGATTGATTCTAGCAGTATGTAATACATATTTTTCAGATATTGGATACTTGTACAATGTATTTACATTAATTTTAATGTACGCATCAGCATTATTTTATCCTATAGAAATTGTTCCAGTTACAATCCAAAAGATTTTTTCATTGAATCCTATCTATTCTGCAATTTCATGCTTTAGGGAAGCAGTGGTTTATGGAGTGGTGCCCGATGCAAGCACATTATCCTATTTAGCCGTTTTTGCATTCACAGTATTCTTCATAGGAATTTTATTATTCAGCATATATGATAAAAAATTAGCATTAGAAATATAAAGGGTAATAAATATGAGCATATTTGATAAATTTCGAAAAACTAATAAAAATTCCATACTAAAAGACGGAGATAAGGAAGTTGCTATTGAAGTGACAGACTTGGTAATGGAATTTAAAATTACAAAAGATAAAATTGATACCCTTAAAGAATACATAATCCGTACAATAAAAAGAAATAAAAAAGAAAAACAAAAAATCAGAATTCTTGATGGAATTTCATTTAAAGTTTATAGAGGAGAAAGAATGGGGGTTCTTGGATTTAATGGAGCCGGTAAAAGTACTCTTTTAAGAATAATTTCCGGAATTTATGAACCCACCGAAGGAACAGTTAAAATAAACGGAAAAGTCGCACCGTTACTGGCTATCAGTGCAGGTTTTGATAAAAACTATACTGGAAAAAATAATATTTTCTTAAACGGTGCCTATTTAAGTATGGACGAAAAATACCTTAAGGAAAAATATGATGAAATTGTTGAATTTTCAGAATTAGGGGAATTTATAAATTATCCTGTAAAAAATTATTCCAAAGGTATGCAGGCAAAATTAGGTTTTTCAGTAGCGACTGCAATAAAACCTGATATCCTAATACTCGATGAAGTATTGGGAGTAGGTGACATTAAATTTAAAAGAAAAAGTTCTGCAAAAATTAACGAAATGATGAAAGATGGAGTTACTGTTCTTCTTGTTTCTCATTCCATAGGACAAATAAAAAAGATCTGTGACAGATGTATCTGGATTGAAAATGGAAAAATTGTAATGGAAGGGGAAGCGAAAAAAGTTTGTGAAGCTTATGTAAAAAGCAGTAAAAAGAAATAAAAAGGTTTAAAAATGGATAAAAGATGGGTATTAATCATAATAATTGCAATAATAGGATTAGGGTCAATGTATTTGGTAATAGAAAATTCAACCACAGTTGGTAGTGCAATATCAACTTTCGGAAAAACTACCATAACACTACCTGAAGGATTTTCTGTTGAAAAAAGCGATGATGCATCTCTAGAATTATACAATAAACATAGCAACGAAACAATTGACATTTATGATCTTGGAAAAGAAAATTATCCAAGAGAAGAATTAATAAATTTAACATTACTATATCAAGATATAGAGGATTATGACAAAGTATCCAATATGACTCATAAAAAAATCAACAATATAACAGTGTATCAAGTACAAATGAGTAATGAAAATAAAACAGATATACATTCAAGTTTTTATTATCACAATCATGATTACATCGTTTCAATGAACAATTATAAAGATATGAAAAAACTTGAAAAGGATTTGGAATTCATAATATGTACAATGCATCCTGATTATAAACAATCACAAAACTAAAAGAGGAATTAAGTTGAGTGGATTTAAATTTACTATCATTACACGCACCAATAATTCAAAGCAAGATGCTGAAAAAACACTCAACTCAATAATTGGACAGACACTAGATTTTGAAGAGAATATTGAAATCATCATACTTGAAGATGATTTAGGTGATAGTGAGGACATATGCAAAAAATATGTTGACAAATATCCTCGCAACATAAAATACATTAAATCTGATTCCGACATCATCAATAATGTCGGACTTGAAAACGCATCTGGAAAATACATTCTTTTTTTAAAAGCTAATGATTATTTAAGTGAACAGACATTAGAACATTCATTAACAGTGTTAAATAAGCATGAAGACATTAATCTATTAATATTACCAATTTTCTACCATAAAAATGGAAGAACTGAAAAATATCTAAACCATGACATTAAAGATACAAAAATCATTGATTTATATGAACATCCTGAGGCAGTGCAGTTATTAGGTCCTTCCACAATCATTAAAAAAGAATCGATTAAAGATACCCATTATCTGAATGAATACAATAGCCATGCCACTTTTTTAAATGAGATAACATTGAAAAATTCTAAATTAGGAATCTGTAAAGCAGGACAATATTACATTGAAAATATTGAAGAAAAAATTTTGCCTACAGAAGAAATAAGTTTTGATAAAGAGGAATATTCCAAGTTTATAGAAAACAATTTTAATCAATTAATAGAAAAAAGCAAAAATAATTCTGAGGAAATTCCAAAATTTGTACAATATGAATTATTAAATCAATTCAAATGGATTTCATTTATTAAAACTTCAAAAGAAGAATTGAATTTATCCAAATTAAAACATTGCATTACCTACATCGATGATGAACTAATATTAAACAATATTTTAATTGATGAAGACACTAAGATATTTGCATTTCTATTGAAATATGGTGAAATTCCAGATGAATTTAAAGAAAAACTGAATCTGAGCACTGTATTCATCGATATTTATGATATTATTGACAATGAATTACACATATTAGTCAGTCTGATTAACACAGCCACAAGAAACTTAGATATTTTAATGAATGGGGAAAAAATTAAAACTGAACTGAAAGAATTTCCACAATATGATAAATACAGTTTAGGGCATAAATATGCTTCAGAGTATTCCGTTCAAGCAGTAATACCCTTGACAACTGATAAAAAATATGAACTCGAATTTGAATCAGAAAATAAAAGGTTGCATATAGATTTCTCAAGACCATGCAATTTCTCTAAAAATGTAGGATATAACAAAACCAAACATTACTTAAGTATTTTGAAAAATTATACCATTGTAATTCAGAAAAAAACTGGATTAAAATGGATTAAACAGGAAATTAAGTCATTATTCCATATAGGAATGAAATATAAAGTTGAATTTATAAAAACAGCCCCATTCAGAATAGCTTATATGTTAGGATATCCATTTTTAAAAAATAAACGAATATGGTTTTATATGGACAGACCAAATGAGTCTGATGACAACGGACTGCATCTTTTCAAATATTCCGTCAAACAGGATGAAAATATTGAAAAATACTTCATTTTAGATTCTAAAAATCCTGATTATGAAAATATTAAAAAAATTGGGAAGGTAATACCGTACAAATCTCTTAAACATAGATTTTTAGGATTATACGTCGAAAATATAATTTCATCACATCCTGACAATGAAATCATATACCCATTTTGGGGGAGTTATCCATTTTTTGCAGGGCTTTTAAAATCGAATAATATATTTTTACAGCATGGAATACTTAAAGACAATATTTCTGATTGGTTAAATAAAAAGAACATGAATTTATCTTTCTTTTTAGTTAGTTCAAAAAGAGAATATGAATCAACATTTGCATATCCTTACAACTATGAAAAAGATGTTGTTCAATTACAGGGCCTACCTAGATATGACAATCTAAAAAATATAGAAGATAAACATGAAATAATTATTATGCCCTCATGGAGAAGATATCTGACTGGGAAATCAAGTGACTACATAGAAAAAACTGAATATTTCAAAAAATTTAATAGTTTGATAAACAATGAAAGATTGATTGATAAAGCAAAAGAATACAATTATGAAATTATCTTCAGACCTCATCCGAATGTGTACAATTTTATAGAGTTATTCGATGAGAATGACTATGTAAAAATAGATTATGAAAAAACTAAATTCCAGACATTGTTTAACAACGGATCTTTATTAATTACTGATTATTCTTCAGTGGCTTTTGATTTTGCATATCTATACAAACCAGTGATTTACTATCAATATGGTGAAGATTACCACTTTAATGTTGAAGAAAGCTTTTTTGATTATGAAACAATGGGAATGGGAGACATATGTAAAAATGAAGAAGAACTTGTGGATCTGATTATAGAATATATTGAAAACCACTGTAGAATTAAAGAAAAATATTCCAAAAGAATTGATGAATTCTTCTTATTCAATGACAAAAACAACTGTAAAAGGGTTCACGAAGCAATTAAAAAAGTTCCTCTAAAGGATTAACTCCATATTATTCATACCCCTTTCAAAACTTCCGATTTTTACTCTTTTTTTATTGAAAACTTTAAAGCCAATTTTTTCGTAAAGTGCTTTAGCACCTTCATTTCTAAAATCCGCATCCAATATGACACGTTTATAATTTCTTGATTTTGCATAGTCAATAGCATCTAAAAGTACTTTTTGGCCCAAACCCTGACCTCTCATATTTTCATCAATTGCAATTTCAGCAATGTAAAAATCATCATCCTCAATATCACATAGCACAAAATAATCTAAAATATCAACGATTATCAACCTTAATGATTTTAAATAAAACTTATGAGAAGTTTTTGAAGTATAAATAATTAATATTCCTATGATATTTCTATTATCATCTAAGATAACCTTAAAAAAATCATCAGTCTTTTCTTTTTTCAAATCCCGAGCGATAGTCCTTACAGCTTTGGCAGGACTACTAAAAAGCATGTCAAATGTTCTGAAATCAACATCATACACCAATTTAGCAACTTTATCCACATCATGAATTTCAGAATCAAACGTCTCATAACCCATTTTAATCATTGTTTACAATAGTTAAGGCAAATACTCCAGCCCCAAATCCATTATCTATGTTTACAACTGCAATTCCCGGTGCGCAAGATTGAAGCATCGCATCAAGCGCAACCCTTCCTCCTTCACCGACACCATAACCAATAGAAGTCGGAACTCCAATTACAGGAACATCAACTAAACCTGCAACAACAGACGGAAGTGCACCTTCCATGCCTGCGCAAACAATGAATGCCTTAACCCCCTCTTTTACCATATGTGCAATTTGAGGAAACAGTCTATGAATCCCCGCAACACCAATATCATAAGAGGTGATTGCTTCACATCCCCCCTCTTCAACAATCACTCTTGCTTCTTCAGCAATCTTAATGTCCGAAGTTCCAGCAGTGATAATTCCTATTTTGGCTTGCGGTTCCTTTTCAATTATTTCCTTCCGGATTACCAAAATTTGAGCTCTTTTATTATAATCAAAAATAAAGGAATTTTCACCCAAGTCACTTAATATTCTTTCATATCTTTCATTGGATAATTTTGTTATAATTAAATCCTCATCACTTGTTTGAAGATATTTTTTAATTATTAAAATTAAATCATCATACTCTTTACTTGGAGCAAATACAGCTTCAGGAAAACCTGTACGATCATTCCGTTTAATATCAAACTTAGCAACATCATCAAATTCTAAAATAGCATCAGCTTTTAAGAGATTTTCAGCTTCTTCAATATTAATTTCCCCATTGACCAATCTTTCAAGAATCTCTTTCATAGTATTAATTAGGATAAAATTTTATATAAAATTTAACTTAAATAATATATTTATGAAAGCTCAAAAGGTTTTGACACAAGGAATAGTTCAAGGTGTAGGATTTAGACCATATGTATATAGACTAGCAGCTGAGTTAAATCTTAAAGGATATGTTAGAAACCTTGGAAATGTTGTTGAAATCATTATTGAAGGCGAAAATACCGAATTATTTATCAAAAGATTACCTGAAGAACTACCCCCAATAGCTAAAATAGATTCCATAATCGTGGAAGATATTGAAATTAATAACTATTCCGACTTTGAAATCATTGAAAGTGGGGATTCATACTCTGGAATTAGTGTTATTCCACCAGACATTGCAATTTGTGATAAATGCCTTGAGGAAATAAGAAATCCTAATGACAGACGTTACAAATATCCGTTCAATGCATGCACTGATTGTGGTCCCCGTTTTACAGTTATTGAAAGCGTACCTTATGATAGAATAAGGACATCCATGGATGAATTTCCTTTATGTGATGATTGTATTATAGAATACAGAGAGCCATTAAACAGAAGATATCACGGAGAGGCAATTTGCTGCAGTGAATGTGGACCCCAAATGGCATTTTATGATGGATTGAATAAAGTTAATTGTGAAAATCCGATTAAAATGGGTGCAGACATATTGGAAAAAGGAAAAATTTTAGCAATAAAAGGAATTGGAGGGACACACCTAGTTGTTGATGCATACAATGACAAAGCAATAAAAGAACTGAGAAATCGTTTGAACCGACCTAACCAGGCTTTCGCAGTTATGAGCAAAGACTTGGAATCTGTTCAAAGGTATGCCCAATTATCAACTAAAGAAATTGATACAATTACATCAAACAAACGTCCTATTGTTATTTTAAAGAAAAATGACAATTATCCGTTTCCCGAATCATTATCTCCCGGACTCCACAATATCGGGGTGATGCTTCCTTACTCACCTATGCACTATTTGCTTTTTGATGAAAGCAATATTGACACTTTTGTTATGACTTCCGCAAATACTCCTGGCGAGCCAATGATGATTAAAAATGAAGACATCATCAACGGAGTTAATGATTATTCACTGGTTCATAATCGGCAAATCTTAAACAGATGTGACGATTCAGTTATCAGATTTAGGAATAATGAATTATCATTCATTAGACGTTCCAGAGGATATACTCCAGAACCATATAAAATAAATTATGAAGTAAATGACTTGAATGTTTTAGCATTAGGTCCAGAACTTGATGTGACATTTTCCATTGCGAAGGACAATATTGTTTATCCATCACAGCATATAGGAAACACCAACAAGCCAAAGACATTAGAATTCCTAAAAGAAGCTATAAAGAACATGCAGAGAATTACTAAAATCAATGAATTTGATACAATTGCTTGTGATATGCATCCTCATTTTTTTACAACACGCCTAGCATATGATTTAGCTGAAAAATATGGTGCGGAAGTTATACCCATTCAACATCACCATGCACACTCCATTGCACTTGCAAATGATAGTGCAATAAATAAAATGATTGTCATTGCTGCTGATGGCGTAGGCTATGGAAGTGACGGCACCAGTTGGGGAGGAGAAATTCTCTACACTGATGTGAAAAGCTTTGAAAGATTAGGCCATCTTGAAAGCCAACTTATGCCCGGAGGAGATATGGCAACCAAATATCCGGCAAGAATGCTTGCAAGCATATTAAAAGATGAAGAATTGATTAAAAATTATTCCAATCATTTCAAATATGGTGAAATCGAAATTAAAAATATTTTCAAACAACTGAAAGCTGGAATTAATGTCGGCAAAACTACAAGTACAGGAAGAGTTCTTGATTCAATGGCAGTTGCACTTGAAGTTTGTGATGAAAGAACATATGAAGGAGAATGTTCCATGAAACTTGAATCTTGCGCTTATTACTCCACAAATGATATTGAAATTCCTTATACTATTGAAAATAACATCTTAAATACAACTGAAATTTTAAGGGAAGTTGTAAATTTATATCAAAATGGAGGGAAAAAAGCGGATGTTGCCCGTGCAGGTCAAATTGCAATAGCTAAGGGATTAAGTGAAATTGCAATTAATGCAGCAGATTCTAAAAAAGTTGAAAGTATTGGTGCAACTGGAGGAGTATTTTACAATGAGGCCATTACAGATACTGTTAAAAAATACATTGAAAATAATGGCTATAACTTTATACAACATAAAAACACTTGCGCCGGAGACGGATCAGTATCCCTTGGACAGGCAATAATTGCTAAAAAAAAGTAAAAGAAATTGTTTGAAGATAATTCAAACAATCATATTAATGACCACACAACACTTATCTATTTCTAATGGTTCTTTCAAGAATATATTCTGCTCTTTCCAGAAGATTGCCATATAGTCTTATTTGATTTTTTAACTCATCAATAGCTTCGAGTTGTCCAGCATCAATTCTTTTTTCAATATCTAAAAGTTTTGACCATTCGTCACCTGATGGAAGCTGTAATGTATTTAACATGTCATCAGTCAGATTTACATCAAAAGTATTCCTATTAATGGTAATATGAATATTTACTTCATTTTGTAAATCATAGTATTTACGTGGGCGTCCCCTTAAAATCTTTTTATAAGAAGAATTTAAGATACCAATATCTTCCATAGCACGTAAATGCTCAATAATTGCTTTTTGACCAATATCGAGCTCATTAGATATTTCACTAACAAACATAGGTTCTTCTCTTAAAAGGTTTATAATATCCCTTCTAGTTTTACAACCCATTACATCAAGTATATCTTCCTTATCAATCTCTCCTAATTGGTCGTTATAGTTTCCTCTAATTTCTATGTGGCCATTAGAAGAATTGACATTTCCATGATATTTATCATTTTTATTAATGTCATTACTATTACTCATGAATATACATTATATAATACACTATATTTAAAGTATTGTATTTTTATTACCCATTGTAAGAAAAAAGTCAAAAAAACGAAAACTTTATATAACCTTTGGTAACTATAATATAATAAGAGAAAGATAACTTTTTGTTACTTTAATATTTTGGTTCAGAAAAACTTAAAGTAATAACTCTGATTAGATGAACCATTTTCCTATATGTCCATAAATTCCCAAAACCAATGTTAAAGTACTTAAAGAATACTATTCTCGATAGAGAGTTATTACACAAGTTTTTCAAAAAACTTGAAAAGGGTGCACGTATGACTGATGAAAATAAAAGCGAAACTGAAGTTGAAACTCAAGATATTCAAGAAAAATATTACGAACTTCTTGAAGAGTTAGCTCTAAAAGATGAAGAGATAACCCAACTTAAAGAAGATCTTGAAAAACAAGAAAACGAAACTCAAGAATACATCGCACTATCTCAAAGACTTCAAGCAGATTTCGAAAATTTCAAAAAAATTACTGACAAACAGAATAAAGAAATTATCAAATTCGCTAATGAGAACATCATAAAAGAATTCCTTGATTGTTATGAAGATTTTGGTAGAGCTTTAGAAATTGAAAACGATAAAGACTTGCAAGAAGGAGTAGAACTCATCTACAATAAATTTAAAGACATTTTGACAAAAGAAGGAGTGGAAGAAATTCCTGCAAAAGGTGAAAAATTTGACTTGAACAAGCATGAAGCATTGATGGTTCAAAAGTCAGATGATGTCGAAAACGGATATGTAATAGATGAATTGATGAAAGGATACATGTACAAAGATAAAGTCCTTAAATACTCTAAAGTTATAGTCTGTAAAAAATAATATTCAAGTTTATTAAATTATTTATAAAAAAAATATAGGTGATAATTATGTCTGATGCTAAAAAAGAAAAAATTATTGGTATTGATTTAGGAACAAGTAACTCCGCAGCATCTGTACTTGTGGGAGGTAAACCAACTACAATCCCATCTGCAGAAGGTGCAAGTCAATATGGAAAATCTTTCCCAAGTTATGTTGCATTTACTGAAGATGGTCAAATGTTAGTAGGGGAACCTGCAAGAAGGCAAGCAGTAACCAACCCCGAAAATACTATAAGTGCAATCAAAAGAAGTATGGGTACCGACCACAAAGTAACTGTAAACGGAAAACAATACTCTCCACAAGAAATTTCCGCATTTATCTTACAAAAAATTAAAAAAGATGCAGAATCATTTTTAGGAGAACCTATCGAAAAAGCAGTTATTACCGTGCCTGCTTACTTTGACGACAACCAAAGGACTGCAACAAAAGATGCAGGAACTATTGCAGGATTAGATGTTGTAAGACTTGTTAATGAACCAACTGCAGCAAGCCTAGCATACGGTCTTGATAAAGCTGATGAAGATGACATGAACATTATGGTATACGATTTAGGAGGAGGTACCTTAGACGTAACCATCATGGAATTCGGTGGAGGAGTATTTGAAGTAAGAGCAACCAGTGGGGACACCCAACTCGGTGGTACTGATATGGATAATGTATTAATCAAATACTTAGCAGACCAATTCAAAGCTCAAGAAGGTATAGATTTAATGGATAATGATCAAGCAGTACAAAGATTAAGAGAAGCTGCTGAAAAAGCTAAAATTGAATTGTCCACCACCACAACTACTGAAGTTAACTTACCATTCATCGCAATGGGAACTGATGGAACTCCTAAAAACTTAATTGACACAATCAGTAGAGCAAAATTAGAAGAACTCGTTGACCACATTGTTGAAAAATCTGGTAAACCAATGCAACAAGCATTAGATGATGCAAAAATGAACAAATCAGATATCGATAAAATCATCCTTGTTGGTGGACCTACCAGAATGCCAATTGTACAAAAATATGTTGAAAAATTCATAGGAAAACCTGTTGAACGTGGTATCGACCCAATGGAATGTGTATCCATGGGTGCTGCTATTCAAGGAGGAGTATTAGCTGGAGAAATTAAAGACATCGTTCTTTTAGATGTAACTCCATTATCTTTAGGTATTGAAACCTTAGGTGGAGTATCCACTACATTAATTGAAAGGAACACTACTATTCCTACCAAGAAAAGCCAAGTCTTTTCCACAGCTGCAGATAACCAACCATCTGTAGACATCAATGTATTGCAAGGGGAAAGAAAAATGGCAGCAGACAATACTTCACTTGGACGTTTCCAACTTGTAGGAATCCCACCTGCACCAAGAGGTGTTCCACAAATTGAAGTTACTTTCGATATCGATGCAAATGGTATTATTAATGTAACTGCTAAAGATAAAGGAACAGGTAAAGAACAAGCTATTACAATTACCTCATCAACCAAATTATCCGATGAAGAAATCGAACAAAAAATCAAAGAAGCAGAAATGAATGCTGAAGCTGATGCAAAAAGACAAGAAGAAATTGAAATCAGAAACAATGCAGACTCATTAATTTACACTTCAGAAAAAACCTTAGATGAACTCAAAGATCAAGTATCTGAAGATGAAAAATCTAAAGTCGAAGGACTTATAGCTGAATTAAGAGAACTTATAGCCGGCGATGACGTTGATGCCATTAAAGCAAAGTCTGATGAATTATCCAATGTAATTCAAGAAATTGGTGCTAAAATTTATCAACAAGCACAAGCTGAAGCTCAAGCACAACAAGCTCAACAAGAAGCTGCTGGAGATTCACAAACTGGTGCTAAAGACAATGATGACACAATTGATGCAGACTATGAAGTAAAAGACTAGAATTAATAATAATGTTTTATTAGTTGTTAGGAAATACAATAAAAATCAGAATCAGAATCAAACAATAAACTAACAATAGATAAAACTATTATTTTTTCTATCTATTTTTTTAAAATTATTATACTAAGGTGAATAAATGGCAGACAAGCGAGATTATTATGAAGTTCTTGGAGTAGATAAATCTGCAGATGAAAAGACAATTAAAAAAGCTTATCGTAAATTAGCCCGAAAATACCACCCTGATGTTTGTGATGAGCCAGATGCTGAAGATAAATTCAAAGAAGTAAGTGAAGCATACGCTGTCTTGTCTGATGATGAAAAACGTCAAAGATACGATCAATTTGGTCATGCTGGAATGGACGGATTTACTGCAGAAGATTTCTATCAGAATGTTAACTTTGAAGACATATTCCAAGGATTCGATATTGGAAACATATTCGAAATGTTCGGTTTTGGTGGAGGAAGTCGTTCACGTGGCGGAAGAGCTGGTCCACAAAGAGGTTCAGATATATATACTGAAGTCCCAATTACTTTAGAAGAAGCATTTAACGGATGCGATAAAGAAATTAAGATTACAAGAAGTGAACTTTGTCCAACCTGTCATGGATCTAAATCCAAACCAGGTGTTGAACCCGAAACCTGTAAAACATGTGGCGGAACAGGACAAATCAAAGAAGTCAGTAACACAATATTAGGTCAAATGGTTAATGTTAGACCATGTAGGGAATGTGGCGGAACAGGTAAAATCATTACCGAACCCTGTGAAGACTGTCACGGTAAAGGTAGCAAAAGAAAAACCAAAACAATTAAAATTGAAATTCCAGAAGGAGTCAATGAAGGTAACCACCTAAGAGTTTCCGGTGAAGGAAACTGTGGTGAAGCAGCAGGCCTTGAAGGAGATTTGATTGTTACTGTACATATTAAAAATAATAAGCAATTTGCTCGTGAAGGAGACCATTTATACTTCGAACAGCAAATTAGTTTCCCACAGGCAACATTAGGAGATTTAATAAGCATTCCAACAATTGAGGGAAAAGAAGTTGAATTCAAAATCCCTGCAGGAACACAAAGTGGAACTGTGTTCAAATTAAGAGGACAAGGAATGACTTCATACAGACATTCAGGCAGAGGTAACATGTATGTTACTGTAACAGTAGTTGTCCCTAAAAAATTAAACTCCAAACAGAAAAAATTACTCCGTGAATTTGCTGAAGTTAGCGGAGATGAAATTAAACATGTTGAAAAAGGTCTCTTTGACAGAGTCAAAGATGCTATGAAATAAGTTAGCTATTTTTGCTAATTTATTTTCCCACCATTTACTTAATTCCAGATATTATTAAAACCACACCAACATGATTTATTGTAAAATAATTATATGTAATGTAATTTTTTTAATATGTAACTTAAAAAAATACTATTTTTAATCAACCAATATAGATAAACAATAATTGTTTTGCTAAAAATTAACATTACAAAAATAGGTAACAAAACATTTGAAATTTTATAGGTATTTAATTGGAAATTCGATTAATTAAAAATAAGGTATAGAAATTGAAATCATTTAAATTAATCAATGCAATTATTAAAATACATCAACTCAAAAAAACAACAAAACTAATCCACAATATCTACATGAAAAAATAAAAAAAAGTATAGAGATTAAAAATCTCTATTATATAGCTCTAATTTTGACAGCTCTTAAAGATGGATTATAGTAACCATTTCCTGCAAATTTGACCAAAGCAGTGAAAGTTCCTTTTTTAGCTAATTTGGTAATTTTGAAAATAGCTTTACCGTTTGCTTTTGTAACAGCAACATATGTTTTACCATTAACTCTTAAAGTAACTTTAGCTTTCTTAATAACTTTATTTTTATTGTCTTTTAAAGTCATTACATAATATTTGACTTTAGCTCTGACTTTGTAAACTTTATTTACAGCAATTACTTTGGTTGCTTGTTTAGTGATTTTAATAGTTGCAGTAGAAGTACTGCCTACGTAATTATTATCACCAGCGAATTTAATAGTTAATTTTTGTGTTCCGACTTTGGATACTGAAAGTTTATATTTAATTACACCCAATTCATCTGTAACATAAGTACTGGTTTTACCATTGAATGTAATTGAAACTGTTTTATTTGCCAACCAGTTATCATTAGTATCTAATAATACTATTTTATAATATGATCCTGTTTTAATTGCAGTTAATAAAACGGTAGAAGATGCAGCAGATTTAATGACTGTTCCGGAAGCTTCCACATTTATTGGAGTGGTGATTTGTTTAGGACCGTACTTGTCATCACCTTCAAATGAAGTTTCAGCAACATAATAACCTGCATCTAAATCCAGAACAAATGCAGCATATCCATTCGCATCAGTAGTTTCATTATAAACATTTCCGTTAACTTTAGTGAAAATAGTCATGTTAGCAAGAGGATCACCATTTTCATCCATTGCCATTACAACATATAAAACACCATTTACATACTCAGTATATACTTTTGGAGCTGCTAAGATTATTTTATAACTTGGAGTATTTCTAGAAACAGTTGCATTATCAGATCCTATAACGGAAGCACCAGCTACAGCTTTTTTAGCTGCTAAGTAATTATCTTTTACAGTAGCATTATTTCCACTTAAGTCCGCAGCATAATCACCAGTGGTTTGAACATTGTTGTTTGTAATAGTAGCATTTCCTTTAAGTACTTTAATACCAGTAGTGTCAGTGCCGAAATTATCCCAAATTGATTCATTACCCACATTAGAAGCCATTGAAGAAATTTTGTTGTTGTCAATAATTACATTGTCTAAATATGCACCAATACCAATAGTGTGATTACCTTTGATTTCAATGCCGTTATCTTGAACTAAAGCATCATTACCACCGAGTTCCACACCTACAACATAATATGCATCAGCAACCATATCATTTCCAGTAACATTAACTGAAACAGGTTGATTGTTCATTCCGGAATAAATTGGATAAGCAGAATTAACCGCATTGGTAATAATGCCGTTATTGGATATTACACCGGTAGCCGGACCTTCGATATCAACACCATTTGCATAATAATTTGAAACCATTGAAATGTTATTGGAGTCAATTATAAAGTTATCACCGGTTAATTTAATACCATAAATATATTTATTTCCAGATCCAGTAATACTGTTACCTTTAACAGCAGCATTTTTGGAGTTGAGAACATCTACAGCATAAATAGTATCATAGAAACCAATAATTTCACCATATTTTAAATCAATTTTGTTGTTTTCGAATTTTAAATTATCAGAAGAATCAATTACGATACCTTCACTGATAACTGTACTTGACCAATCAGCAGCATAAACAACATCTGCAGCAGGAATAGTTATATCTAAAGTATTGTCTGATATTACAACACCATTAGCATCTCCTGAATTTGTAATACGAATAGCATTTGTGATTACATTACCATTAGTTTTTCCGTTAAATGTTATATTGTTATTAGTAATGTACAAATCATCCATATCATCCGCTAAAATAGCATAATTGCTATAATTACCGACAACATCAACATCGATTACATTGTCAGTTACATTAATGTTTCCGCCTTGAAGTAAGTTAATACCAGTGGAAGTAGAAGATATATCATTATTTTTGATTAAAGCATTACCTTTGACACTAATACCAATACTGTCAGGATGAACAAGTGAATCCCCAGTAGATGCATTACCAACATTAGAACCAGCACTTACAACTACATTATTATCAATAACTGCTTCATCAACAGCATTTAATGCCATACCAGTAGTATGATTACCAGTCAAACTAATTAAATTGCCAGAAATAACTGGATTATTTGCAACAACTTCCATACCACATGCAGCATAAGCGTTAAGATAAATAAAATTATCATAATAGCTTACATCATCAATAGCGCCAGAATATTGGTAAGAATAAACACCATAAGCACTATTTTGTGAAGCAACATCAATTACATTATTACTTACGTTACCTTCAGATGAAGGTCCTTCAACATCTATTCCAGCAGCATAATTATTATCAGATGAAAGAATGACTTTGTTATCATTGATTTTGAAATTGTTTGCAGCTAAAAAGATTCCATAGATATAAGAATGACCGTTTGCTTCAATCATATTATCTGAAATTTCAACATTATCACAGACATTAGGATAAATAATATCATAATCATCTGTAAATTGGAAGTTAGCATTACCAACGCTTAACACATGAATTGTATCATATGCTCCAACAGCACTTGTGTATTCGAGAGTTAAATTATTTCCTTTGAAAGTTAAATTTTCACAACCATTGAATACAGCACCCTGAGTGTAAGCTAATGAATTGTAATTTGAATCATAACCCACAGCTGAAGAAGGCATTTTAATATCGAATACATTTCCTTCAACTAAAATATTTGAAGATTTTTTAGATCCATCATTTTCAACGCGAATAGCATTGTTAAAGCTAGAACCAGTAGTATTTCCAACATAATAAACAACATTGTTTAAAAATTTAAAGTTGTCAACATTATTTGCATAAATTGCCATCGCATTTTTATTTTCTAAGTATTTATAATCAATTACACTGTTGGAAATCACTGCATTAGACACATCGTCTAATGAAATTGCATAAATATCTTTAGTTTGTATTAATTTAAAACCATCGACTGTCACATTATCTGCATAAACATTAATAGCTAAATCAGTTAATGTAACATCATTACCAGTCAATTTAATAGGTTTTCCAATAGTTAATTGAGTGAAATTTAAACCTGAAAACTCGCCTTCAAAAATTAATTCATCAGAAGTGACATTTTCCATTAATCTACCGTCACTATCAAAATAGTTATTAATTGTAGAATTTGTTACAACACTGCTTTGTGAAACAACAGTGCTATTTTCTTCAACTACACTATCTTCTCCGACAGTTAAAACATCCTTATTAATAGTTATTTCATCATTCACTTCAGAAATAGTTGCATTATCATCACTTGCAGCAAAAGCAACACTTGCTGATAATAAAACTATTGAAAGTAATATTAATGAAATAAATATACTCTTCCCTTTAATAGTTCCACCTCATTTAATTAATATAAAATAAAGAATAGTCCAATAAAATTTAATAAAATACTGACTACAATAAAAAATAGTAATTAATAATATTTAAAATTTAATAAATAAAACTTGAAAAAAAAGTAAAATAAAGGTTAAACCTTTATTTTTTAACAGTAATTGTATTATATACTTTACATCCGCCATAAGTTGAGAGTACGGCAGATTTACCAACTTTCAAATTTTTAATGGATATTATCGCAACTCCATATTTATTGGTTTTTGCAATATAAGCCTTACCATTAACTTTAAAAATGATTCTTTGATTTTTTAATATTTTACCATACTTATTAACCAATTTAGCTGAAAATTTAATAATTTTCGCTTTTTTCACAATCATATTCTTAGTAATGACAGTTGGTTTAAATAGTATTTTACTTGAAACCTTATCCCCATTATATTGGGCTGTTAATGTGTAAATACCCGGATTCAATTTAAAAGATTTTAAAACATAACCGTATTTATTTGTTTTAACGGAATAGGTTTTACCATTGACTTTAATGGACACAACTTTGCCGGCACCTACATATTTTCCATCAGCCCCTATAATACGAAGTTTATATGTTATTGCATTGCCATAATAAACAACATAATTTTTATTGCCAATTATTGCAGGCATTACATTAACTTTAACAGTATTTTTAGATGAATAAAAGTCTTCATCCCCTGCAAATGATGCATAAACAGTGTATGAACCTCTTGATAAAGTTGGTAAAATAACTTGACCCAATTTATTAGTGGTTAAATTATAATCTGCATTACCAATCATCAATCGAAGTTTTTTATTTGCTAAAACAGACCCGTTTTGATCTTTTAATATAGCTAAAACTCCTTTAGGATATACTTTTGAATTAATTAAAATGCTTGTAGAAATAAGGTTATAAGCATTTAACTTGGAAGTAGCATTTGCTGATTCAAATTCATAATTACCATTTACATCAGCACTGATAGTAGGATTTTCACCATATATCTGAGGAATTTCCGCATTTAATACGGCCAAACCATTTTCATCACTTGTTGCTTTTCCCAAATATGCAGGATATCCGTCATCAATTACAGTAAACTCAACTACCATACCGCTTACAGGATTTCCTAAAATATCCTTAATAATTGCGCTGAATTGAGCACTTCTTGCAATAGGACCGGTTACATCATCAATGACAATTATCAAATTACCTTTCAAAATAGATAGGCTGGATTCAAATTCTGTGACCTTATAATTATCCTTAGTGACTTTTGCAGAAATTAGATAATCTGCAGGACTGTCTTTAAATTCATAATCGAATTTAGCAATTCCATTATTAATAACAGAAGATCCAACTTTTTCTCCCATTAAACTGAATTCCACAATTGCACCTTCCATATTCTTATCAGAAGTTGTGAAAGTGAAAGTTCCATTTTCAAGATATTTTATCACAATTGCATCGAATTTTCCAGTAACCAAGTTTGCATAATTATCAGATACCACATTATTTGCTGTACTGTTGACAGCATCATTTCCAGTACCGTTTGCGGAATATAAATAATTATTGGAAATATTATTATCTTTTGCGTCGTTATCAATGATAATTGCGTATCCTTTTAAAGTAGTTATGTTATTGTCTACAATAGAGTTGTTAGTTGAATATGACCTGAGGTATATTCCCGCATCCCCACCTTCAATGGTGTCAAAATTCTTAAAACCAACATTATCCCCAGCGATATTTAGGAATATGCAGTTTAAGTTAATTTCGTTATTGTCAGAATTGGAAATTACAAAACCGTAAGCCTGTTTTGTTATAACATCAAAACTATTATTTTTTATGATATTGTTATCTGAATCAAATGCCTCAAGCCCATATACAAGATCTGAATTTAATGTGAATGAATTATATTTAATATCTGATTTTTGAGACATTTCCAGGTTAATACCATAGGATATTTCGCTTGATTTTGCATCAATAACATTTCCAGTGATTATAGTATTCTCTGAAGAAGAACCAATAATCAATCCTTCGACACAATAACTTCCTTCTACAGCAATATTATTATTGATAAATTGATTATTTTCAGCACCCTGACCTTCAGGAGCATACATTGTTGTGTAATAACCTAATACACCCATTCCATAAATATAATTATCATTACCCCAAACATAAACTTCATTGTCTGAAAATACATTATTATGACTGTTGTAATATAAATCGATACCTACAATGGAATTTGTTGAATTGAACGTGGAATAAGTCTGATTTAATTTTGAGGTTACACGAACTTTATTTTGTGAAACAACATTTTCTGAAGAATAAACAATCAAAATACCATAAGTTCTGTATACTTCTTTTAAAACATGACTTCCTAAGTTTGAACTGCCGTCCGGACATACACTGTTTCCATCAGCACAAACAGAACTTCCATCGGTGCAGACAGTGCTTCCGTCAGTACACACAGAATTACCATCAGTACAAACAGTACTTCCGTCAGTACACACAGAATTACCATCAGTACAAACAGTACTTCCGTCAGTACACACAGAATTACCATCAGTACAAACAGTACTTCCGTCAGTGCAGACAGTATTTCCTTCTAAGCAATGTTGATTTTCAAATGTATAAACTTGTCCGGTACCATTTGTGAAAATAACATTATTAATAAATCTGCAGTCGGTTACAGTGTGCGCAAGAATTGTATATGTTAAATAATTACCTTCAGAAGATAAAGTGTTATTTATTACATCAACTTCATTGGATTCAACTACATAAATCGCATAAGCAGCATTAGGGTCATAAACATCAATTGTACAATTTAAAATTGTAACACCAGTAACCTGATAAACTAAAACACCCCACGCATTAATTCTTTCAGCACGATTATTCTTAATATTTAAGTTTTCAATCCAAACACCATCTGAAGATACTCTGAATGTGGTGTTATAAAATGTAGGATTATCACCTGTGATTTTTATAGCTTTATTTACATAGATAAATTTATTTGAAAATTCTCCTGAAAAACTTAATATATCCCCATCATCAACTGCTGAAGTTAAACCACCATTTTCATCAATATAATCCCCATAATTAGATGGAGTAATCATGTAGGTTTTTCCTTTAAAGTTATAAGCATGTTTAGAAGGATCAAATTCTCCTTCAGGAGTTAGAATTCTTGAATTTTTATTTGAAATTTTATTTTTTTCAATAGTCCATGCAGTGGATGCATTTACATCTTTTGCATTTATAGAATATTGATTATTTGTAGAAATTACGTTGTTGATTATTGTTATATTTCCTGACATTCTTTTAGAACTAATCTTTTGAATCAAAACACCAATCCCTGATTGACTAGTTATATCATTATCTATTATGGATAAGTTAAATAACTGAGAATTAGAAGTTGAAATAGCATGGCCAGTAGTTGTGATAACAGTATTATTTTTAATCATGACATGTGAACCCTGAGGTTTTATTCCAACACCGCTAAGTAAGACCTGCACATAGTTATCTTCAACAACACATCTGTCAGAAACAGATATTCCAGCACCAGTAGAAATGATTTTTGCTCCAGTTATAATATTATTTTTAACTAGGGAATTAAGTGATGCAGCAATAGCACCTTCACCACCAGATTCAACTCCAACATGATTAAAATCAGCACCAGTAACATTAATAATCTGATTATTGGTAACAATTGCATTGACACCAGCAGAAATACCTAAATATGCACCTATAATCTTATTGGAATCAATAGTGTTATTCCTACCCATTACTTGAATACCATATGCCCATGAGGTAGGCAACACATTGTATTTTATAGTGTTATTATAAATTACATTAAATTTGGAGTCACCTCCTTTTAAAGGACCTCCGGCAAAACTGGATAAATAAATAGCATCCGCATCATCACAGTCAATATCATTGCTAGCTATATAATTATAATGAGCACCACTAATAATTAACGGCGGGGTAGACCTAGTTCCATGACCATAAGTCTGTCCGTAAGTTGTTAACTTATTATATGTAATGTTGTTATAATTAGCATCATTTGCAATACAAATTGGATAAGAAGATGCTCCAGTATTTTTAATTGTACATCCTGTAATCAGACAGTTGCTTGCACCGTTTAAAAATATACCATAATTATAAATTACAGTATTTGCAATATTCAAATTGGATAAATTACTACCAGATGCACCTGAATTTAAAGTAAATACACAGTTTTTAAGATTTGAATTACTTCCCACCACATTTATGGGCTTTTCAAAAGTAAAATTCTTTTTATTGAATGTACCTTCAATTGTAATGGTATCCCCATCCTTTACGGAAGAAGATATTAACTTACCTGCACTATTAAAGTAAGTGTTATAATTTTCTTCATTTACAGTATGTGAAGTTTCGGTTAAAACTTCATCATTTATCGTATCAGCAGATGCAATATTATCTGAGATACTTAACTCATCAGTAGCTTCATTGCTAATACCAACTGTTTCATTAAAATCATCGGTTGCATTAACTGCACCGATGGTGATTAATAATAGCAATAAAACTAATAAAAAATTAATTTTTTTAACCATAATATACCTCAATCACATTAAATTCAATTGTATTTATAAAAATTATTAAACAAAAATTGAAAAATAATCTAATATATTGTTATATATGAAATTAAAGTATATTTAAAAATTACTAAAAAATAAAAAAAAGTTGATGATTAATTAATAATCATCATAATCGTCTTTTTGATCTCTTGCATAACCAACTAAGAAAATTGCAATCAAAATAATAACTGCAATAATTACAAATATCGGCATGCTAGATTCTGTTGCACTTGCAGATTTAGCAGCTGACTGTTGAGACAACTCATAAGCTTTACTGCCGGCATCCCCAGCACCACTTGCTGAAGCGGATGAAGCATCACTAGCAAATTCGGTTGCAGATTTTGCATCACCACTTGGAGAAGCATCAGCACCAAATCCTGTATTTCCACCATCACTACTACTTGATTTGTCTTGAGATGTGCCGTTAGCTAATTGCTGTGCATTAGAACTGTCCTGACCTTTGTTATCAGATGATCCGCTGTTGGAACCAGTATTGTCACCTGAAGTTCCTTCTTCTTCAGGCATTTGATATAATGGGTCAGTGTTTGTTGCTTGAGCCAGGATTTCTGCAAATTTAGCCTTTTGAGCAGGAGTTAGAGAACTCATTTGAATAATTTTGGCATTGAAAGCCAAGTTCTTACATGTGTGGTGACAACATGCAACACTATATTCAATCACCTGTTTGATATACTCATCAATCAGTTTTTGAACAGTGCTTGCATCACCGTCCCAAACTCCCTGATCGGCAAGGTAAACCATCCAAAGTAAGGAAGTCTGATAACCGAATGAAGCAGTTGCCCCATCAATGTATCCACTCATGCCCAACAATTCATTAGACATTTGCTGACCTAATTCCTTACCTAAATGTTCATTAGATACAGTCAAGCCCCCAAACATGTTCTGGTATCTTGCAGCATATGCATTCATACCAGTTCCGCCACCGGTAATGAGTGGCATGTAATATTTAGGGTTTAGAAGCATTGTTCTGCTTTCATACTCGATTTCTTCCTGATAGGTTCTTGCAACATATTTATTTTTGTTCCTGATATCTACAAATGCAGTGTCAGGGCGAGGCAATCCGTTTCTTTCTCTCAATATGTTTGCAGCATTATATAAACCGCCGAACCAGTCATAGTAATCGTCTGAATCGAACAATCTCCATGTACTATCGAAGTTTTGAGTAATCAAATCGGTTTTACCAAGAAGATACTTGAAGTTTTCTTTTTGACTTTTAATATCAATATTCCCCTTGTCATCAATAGTCCATGAGAATGAAACTCTTGAAAGATATATGTCCATCAATACCTCATTAACTGTGGATTTTTCCCAATCTGCAGTGTTAGGTATGAGGGTTGACATACCTGTTCCTTCAAGCACATTACCTGGAAGACCAAATAAACGGTCAAGCATTGGATTTTCATTGTAATGTTTAATAACATAGTTATTTGTTTCATTTTCGCCTTCTGCGAAGGCCGCAAGTTTAACGGCAGTTAGCATCCAGTTAATCCAATCCTTGTTGTTTGTAACGATACTTGCAAACACATCAATCCTAGGTCTGTTTAGAACAGTGCCGTTTGACAGTTTGACTGTTAAATTTTCCAATGGAAGTTTTTCAACACCTATAACTTTTCCATTATCAGCCCATACCGGTTTGCAACCAAGGAAGTATAAAAATTCCGCAACACCTATTCCTTCAGTTCTTGAGATTTCAGTACCCCATAAGATTAATGAAGTTAATTCAGGCCATTTACCATGTTTTTCATAGTAATTAGCAAGCAGTAAATCTACAATTTTTATTGCAGACTCATAAGCTGACTCAGAAGGCATCCTTGTAGGGTCAGATGCATAACCATCATAACCTGTTGGTATTGAGTCCCCATAGGAAGGGTCTGCAAACAATCCTGCAGGAACATATCCTCCCTGCAATGCAGTGAAAATCGCATTCCATTCATTGTTGTTTTGAATGTTAACAATGACCTGTGCAGCATATGCGGTTGCATTGTACAATGATGATCCTTTAGGTATATTATATTTACCTGTTAGCTCATCTACAGATGAACCGTTGACCAATTGAGAAATATAATTCAACAAGAATTTCTTAATAGCATTAGTCTGATTTAAATATTTAATATTACCTTGAACATCATCATTGAAATTCTTACCTTTCAATTCAGGGTATAAATACTCCATTAGATAATTGTAGATTTTTGTTTGAGAAGATGTAATTGTCATCACTTCTTCTGTTAACTCATTTCCAGTCAATATTTTACCTAAAGTATGTAAACCATATGTGATGAAATCATCTTCCATATCTTCCAGATAAAGATGCAAGTCATCTAACCATTCCTGGAAAGTTTCAACTGATCCTGTGAAATTTCTAAAACCTAAAGTTGGAGCCAATTTAAGAATCTTTTGCTTATATTCTTCTGCATTTGAGGTTACATTAAGTTTAACTTGGTCTTTATAATAATTAATATAATTATTCAATACAGTATAGTTACCATATAAACCAGAAGAAACCATTGCAGGAGTCATGTGAGTAATCAGTAATGCTGAAATTCTATCACGTGCAACCATTGCTTCACCAGGGTTAGAAACAATATACGGATAAATTGTTGGATTTAAAGTTAATTCAAAAGTCCAATCTCCCTCAGTAGCACCTAAATTAGTTCCAGGTAACCATTCCAAAGTACCGTGAGTTCCCATATTAATAATTGCATTTACTTTAGCGGTTTTATCCAACCATTTGTAATATGATACATAATACTGAGTAGGCGGCAAAGTTAAATCGTGGTAATTTTCCACAGTTTTCAGTTCTTCCCATCCTCTACTTGGCTGGAAGGTAACAAATACTTTTCCAAACCACATACCAGGAACAACCATATACTGTTGATCAGTTCCATTATACACCATGGACGGACCTAAACCAGATCCCCAGTAATCAGTCATATTCTTGATTAATCTTTGAGGAATATCTTTAATTAATTGACGGAAATCTTTTGTTGAAATCAGCTGATGATGTTTTACCAACTCATCATAATTATCTTCAACATATTGTTTGAGTAAACCGTAAGCCCATGAACCTTTGTTACCCATTTTAAATATGAGTTCTTCCAATTCACGAGCGGTCATTTTTTTCCTAATATCCCCACCGGTATCATATCCCTGTTCGTATAAGTTAACAATTAAATCATATGTGGATTGAGTTACATTCAAATAAGAAGCACCAATTTCCGCTTTACCCGGCGGATAATTATACAATACAATTGCGATTGTTTTATCAGAATTTTTCAAATCCTTCAAATCAGCCCAACCACAACTTAATTTGACCATTTTATCTACACCAGATTGAATTACATGAGTCTTACCTTCACCATCGAGGTATGATAAGATTACAGGACCATATACCCCTTCAAAACTTGGGAATGTAACCGCATATGTCCATTCAATTTGAGGACCTAATTCACTATTATAACTGTATTCTGAAATTTCGTCAACACCCTTCAAAATTGTCATGTCCATTTCAGATAAATCAGGCTCTGCTGAACCATTAGAATAACTTAAAGACCAACTATATAAGGAAGTAACGGATGAAATTCCCAATTTTGTAGTATTGGTAATTCTTTTTAATATAGAAGACATAGAAGGAGTAGTACTTGTTTTAAATATATTAAAAGCATGCCTACCATTCGCTTCATAACTTCTAATTAAAGCATCCACCACATCGCCCCCACAATAGTAAGTTGCAATAGCTATGAGATTTTTATCCGGATTTAATTTAGATTTTAAATCATTTTCAAATCTGGCAAACAAATCTGTAGGATTTAAAGTGTGTTCAACCCAATATTCATATTCTTCCTTCATCCAATTTAGACTACCATCATTTGTTTTTGTATAACCCGGATTTTGAATAATCCATTTATGAATCAATTCAGCTTCAGGTATAAGGGTATACATGCCCAAATCAGGATGGTAAAAACCACATTCAGGACTCATCAACGGAATTCCCTCATCTTTTAATGTAGGATTGGAATATTTACTTGGATTGATTAAATATCGAATATAATTAAAATAATTTTTCATATTAGATACCAAAACATCAGAATCCTTTATGTCATCAGCTTGGAAATAAGATCCTATATAGGTATTCTCAACAGTATCATAAGTATTGTTTTTTGGATTTGCTCCCACAATATGCATGCCTGTTGCATTTAAAATTTCCTGAGTATATGTACCAAATGTATATGCTACCTTATAATTTTTGTTAGCTGGAGAATTGGCCAACATTTCTTTTAGATAAGAAGAAGTAAACCTTTTATAAGCTGAATTTTCAGCAAACATATCTATATGAATAAAATTAGCAAATTCAGCCAACCACACCCTTGACTCATCGAAATTTGTAGTACTGATATATGCAATCCTTCTTGACATGTTCATTAGCAAATCTACTTTTTCATTGTGTGAGTTATAATCAACCAATAACAATATGTCAGGAACAAACATGAGTCCTTTAATATCAACGGATCCACTTTTTTTGGTAAAATCTATATTATTTAATTTAATAGGTTGATAAGTTGAATAACTAATTTCTAAAGAATATTTAGAAGAACCTAAGTTTTTAATAACCGCATTACCTTTGGAATCTGTAGTATGAGTTGATACCAATTTATTTGAAGAGTCATAGACTTTAATGATTGCCCCTTTTAGATTAAATCCATCTTCATCCCATGTTTTGCCAGTTTCGTTATAAGAATCCTTTACATTAACAACATTAATTATATTATTACCTGCTGTTAGTATTTGGTCATCTGATTGCGAAGACTGAGCATGTTGAATTTCTGGAGTTTGGACTACATCATCCAAGTTATCACTAGCACTTATAATATCAGATACTGTTTCATTATCTCCTGCAAATACACTACTTATAGAAAACAAAAGCATAATTGTAATAATTAATGCGAATAACAGTCTATTATCTATTTTCGTATTTTCACCTCCTTTTCATTTATTATAACTAACATAGCAATATCGATTAAGATTTACTATAAGTTTAAATTTGACTTGAAAACATATAAACATTACTAAACTAAATCAAAATTATAATATGCTAAAATACAATTATTTGGGATAAATTTAAATACTTAATCAAATAAATAAAGTGTGCTATTATATAGAGGTGATAATATGCGAAAGATTACTATTGGTATAGTTATTTTATCTATAATCATAATAGGCATGGTTATACCAGCAGGGTTTTCCGGTCAAGCAAATTCAGTTGTTATAACTTATGGTGAAACTACTCATGCGAATACAAACTACAAATCTGACGTTGATTCCTTTTTCAAAAGTCAAAGTAATTTGGATTTAGGTAGTGCAGTCGAAAAAATTATTACAGCTAATGACGTTAACAAAATTGCAAGCTCAATAACTGGAAGAACATACGATTCAAGTCAAGTCTTTTCCTCAGCACTTGTTAACTTAAACGATAACGACAATCTAGAAGTTAGTGTGGATAAAGCAAAAATCACCACTATAACTGGAGATATGTACTTATCTGCATTAAAATCAGCAGGAATTACAAATGGACATATTTACGTAACAAGTCCAGTAAAAGCTACTGGTGAATCTGCTCTTGCAGGAATTATGAACTGTTACGAAGAAGCAACCAACGTTGAAATTCCAGAAACTGTAAAAGAAGCAGCAAACAAAGAAATTTACACTCAGGCAGAGGTTGTTCAAGAGTCAAATGTCAGTTCAGATAAGGTATCCAAATTAGTAGACGATGTAAAAGAAACTGTAAAACAGGAAAATATTACAGATCATCAAACTATTGTAAATATCATTTACAACTATACTGTAAACAATAACATCAATATTACAAACAGTAGTATTGAAAACCTTGCAAACTCCATTGAACAAACACAAAACGTTCAGGGAGATGTTAGCAACTATGAAAATCAAGTAACTGAGGTTCTAAATGGTACCAAAGATACTGCAAATGATTTTTTAGGTGGAATATTTGGATAATATTCCACAAAATTCTTTTTTTGTAAAATTACTTTAACTATTTTATTATAATATATTATTAGAAAAACTTTTGTGATTTTATGGAATGGAAAATTGGCAATGTCAGAATAGATAATCAAGTCGTTTTAGCTCCCATGGCAGGAATATGTGAGTTAACTTTCAGAAGCATTATCAAATCAATGGGATGTGGACTTATAGAAACTGAAATGGTTTCTGATAGAGGCATCAGTTACGATAATACGCGAACTCAGGACATGTTACAGATGAATGACTGTGAACGGCCAATTTCCCAACAGATTTTTGGATCTGAAGTAAAAACCATGAAGGAAGCTTCTACGTACATATATGAACATATGAAACCTGACATCATCGATATCAATATGGGCTGTCCCGTAAGGAAAGTTGCGGTTAAAGCCAATGCCGGAAGTGCACTTTTAAAAACACCTGATAAGGCATATAAAATAATATGTGAAGTTGTTGATAGTGTCCCAGTTCCAGTAACAGTTAAAATTAGAAGTGGATGGGATAAAGAACATATTAACGCTCTTGAAATAGCAAAACTTGTTGAAGATGCAGGCGCATCAGCCATTACAGTTCACCCCCGCACCAAGTTTGACACATATGGCGTTGATGCAGACTGGTCCATAATTAAAGCAGTTAAAGCGGAACTTTCAATACCCGTTATTGGAAATGGAGATATCAGAAGTTGTTTTGATGCTGAAAAAATGATAAATGAAACTCAATGTGATGCCGTGATGATTGGAAGAGCAACACTAGGAAATCCATGGATTATAAAGCAATGCATCGAATATTTAGAAGACGGAACACTTCCCCAAAAAGTAACTATTGAAGAAAAAATGGAAATGTTAAAAAAACATACTGAATTACTTTTTAAATA
The DNA here is from genome assembly GCF_946184425.1 of uncultured Methanobrevibacter sp. Classification (GTDB taxonomy): domain Archaea; phylum Methanobacteriota; class Methanobacteria; order Methanobacteriales; family Methanobacteriaceae; genus Methanocatella. Next base: position 47,443 of record NZ_CAMHFP010000006.1, read on the forward strand.
TAAACCTGAAAAGGTAGCTATTTCTAAAATGAGGGTTCATGCAGCATATTACTTGAAAAATCTGCCAAAAAGTGTTGAAATTAAACCAAAACTATTTAAAACAACCACTCCAGAAGAACTGTTTGAAATAATCGACGAATATTTAAAAACACTTGAAGAATTTTTTAATAGAAAAAAATCAAATAATTAATAAATCATTGCCAGTGAGAGTAAACTCTATCAAATCAAAATAAACTACCAAAAAACAACCATAAAATAATATAAATATAATCTGTTTAAAATTAGTGAAAAAAATAAAAAGTTAGTGAGATTGATTAATCTCACTAGTTAGTCACTATCATTACTCTTCTAGACGCTGCATTATAACAACTATTACCCTTATAGCTTATAAGTGCAATAAATTTAGCTTTTTTGGTTAATTTAGTAATCTTAAAGATTGCTTTACCATTAGCATCGGTTTTTGCACTATAAACAACACCATTAATCTTTAAATTAACACGAACATTCTTAATAGGATGTTTATTATAATCTTTAAATACAGCCACATATTGTTTAACTTTCAATGCTGCTTTGTAAACCCTATTCTGTGCATATATATAAGAGTTTACTTTAACAACTTTAACTGTAGCGGATGTTGAAGATTTAGTGTATTTGTTAGTGCCAAGGAATGTTACTTTAGCAGTGTATACTTTTGGAGTCAAACCAACTGTAGTTAATTTAGCTTGACCGTTCTCATCAGCAGTTACAACAGTGGTCTTACCATTGATTTCAATTGAAACTTTCTGACCCGCCAACAAATTACCGTATTCATCTTTCATGATAACAAGGATGTTCCTATGTTCATCATTATATAAAACTCTGAAATTCGGAGAGAAAAGAACTGTTTTCAATTTAACGGAGACATTGAATGCAGCTTGAGTAGAATTACGGTTATACTTGTCATCACCAAGATAATTAGCAGTGATGTTATACATACCTTCAGGCAATACTCCCATGAATTTTGCAGTACCATTTTCCAATTTAAGGTAAATGCTAGTTTCATTGATGATTAATTCAACGAAACCAGTAGCATCTGCTTCAACATTGAAGGTAATATTTACATTATTGCCATCAGTAATTGGAAGTACTGAAATGGAAGTATCTTTTTTAGGTGGAATTGCTATTTCAAATGTGTTTGATGTAGAATTAGTATTGAACCTATCATCACCCATGTAAGTTGCAATTACTGTGTATTTTCCATTAGGTAAAATATCTTCACGAACTGCTTTACCATTTATTACATCAGCATACAAAGTAGAATCTCCAACACCAGACACAACAAATTTAACAAGACCAGTAGCATCAGAATTGATGTTTACAGTTAATGTCACATTATTGCCTGCAGTGCCAACATCCAAACTAATTTCAGTGTTTTCTTTAACCGGATCAACAACTGTGAAAACGACTTTAGTACTGTTCTGGTTGAAATTATCATCACCAAGATAAGTTACATTACCATAATAACTACCAGCCCTCAAATTAGTAACTAAAACTCCAACACCATCAGTTAATTCAATATTAACAACAGTACCACCAACAGCTAATTTAACAAATCCAGTAGCATTTTCATCAACATTCACAGTCAAGGTTACCCTGTTACCATTCACATCAGCACGAGCAGCAATAGGAGTATCCTTCTTAATATGACCCACAACAGTGAAATCTTCAGAAGTAATATTAGTATTAAACCAACTATCTCCCATATAAGTTGCAACTACAGTGTAATCACCACTTAAAAGAACATATTCAAGAACCGCTTTACCTTTAATTACATCTGCATAGAGAGTATAATCTTCTGGACCAGTTATCTGGAATTTAACAAGACCAGATGCAATTTCATCAACAGTAACTGTCATTTTCACATTGTTTTCATCAGTAACGATATCCAAAGAGATTGGAGTATCATCCTTAGCAGGTTCTACAAGTGTAAATTCACATTTAGTGGAGTTCTTATTGAAGTTTGCATCACCAAGGTAAGTAACATCCAAAGTGTAGCTTCCATAAGGCAAAGTAATTGTCAAAGTACCTTCACCATTTTCCAATGCAATATTAGATACGCTAACACCAGATTTCACTTCAACAAATCCAGTAGCATTTTCATCAACCTTAACAGTCAATAAAACTCTGTTTGCATTAGTTTCAACAGTTACCTCAATAGGAGTATCCTTCATCACATGACCAAGGATTTCAACATCCTTAGAAGTAGTGTTAGTGTTGAATACTGAATCACCCATATATGTAGCAACAACAGTGTAATTTCCAGGTTCAATGCTGTTAGTAAATGTTTCAACATGACCATCAATAACATCCATATACATAGTATACTCTTCACCGGTTTCCTTACCTACCATATAGAATTTAACCAAACCAGTTGCAGATTTATCCACATCAACAATAACCAAAGCAGTATCCTCACCAACAACAATATTAAGATCAATAGTGGTATTTTTCTTGGAAGCTTCTGTTACGGTAAATGTCAATTTAGTACTGTTCATATTGTAGTTATCATCACCAAGATAAGTTACATCAACAAGGTAACTGTTTGGAACCAAGGAAGTTGTTAATGTTGCAACACCATCTACCACTTCCATATTAGCAACAGAACCACTAAAGGTCAGTTTTACAAATCCAGTAGCATTTTCATCAACATTCACAGTTATTGTAACCCTATTACCATTCACATCAGCACGAGCAGCAATAGGAGTATCCTTCTTAATATGGCCCACAACAGTGAAATCAGCATAAGTAATATTAGTGTTGAACCTATTATCACCCATATATGTTGCAACTACAGTGTAATCGCCAGTTTCAAGAATATCTTCAAGAACCGCTTTACCATCAATTACATCGACATAGAGAGTGTATTCCTCTTCACCTGTTACCTGGAATTTGACAAGACCAGATGCAGCTTCATTAACAATAGCAGTTATTGCCACATTGTTTTCTTCAGTAACGATATCTAAAGAGATTGGAGTGTTTTCCTTAGCAGGTTCTACAAGTGTGAATTCACATTTAGTGGAGTTCTTATTGTAGTTCGCATCACCAAGATAAGTAACATCCAAAGTGTAACTTCCATAAGGCAAAGTAATCGCTAATGTACCTTCACCATTTTCCAATGCAATATTAGATACACTGACACCAGATTTGACTTCAACAAATCCAGTAGCATTTTCATCAACCTTAACAGTTAATGTAACTCTGTTTGCATTAGTTTCAACAGTTACATCAATTGGAGTATCCTTCATCACATGACCAAGGATTTCAACATCCTTGGATGTGGTGTTGGTGTTGAATACTGAATCACCCATATATGTAGCAACAACAGTGTAATTTCCAGGTTCAATGCTGTTAGTAAATGTTTCAACATGACCATCAATAACATCCATATACATAGTATACTCTTCACCGGTTTCCTTACCTACCATATAGAATTTAACCAAACCAGTTGCAGATTTATTCAAATCAACTTTAACCAATGCAGCATCTTCATAAACATCAATGTTAAGATCAATAGGAGTGTTTTTCTTGGAAACCTCAACTATAGTGAATGTCACCTTGGTCTTGTTCATATTATAGTTATCATCACCAAGATAATTAACATCAACAAAGTAACTGCCCGGAACCAATGTAGTTGTTAATGTTGCAACACCATCAACTACTTCAATATTAGTAACAGTACTGCCAACAATCAGTTTTACAAATCCAGTAGCATTTTCATCAACATTCACAGTTAATTTAACCCTGTTACCATTCACATCAGCACTAGCAGAAATAGGAGTATCCTTCTTAATATGACCCGCAATAGTGAACTCAGCATAAGTAATATTAGTATTAAACCTGCTATCTCCCATATATGTTGCAATTACCATGTAATCGCCAGTTTCAAGAATATCTTCAAGAACTGCATTACCGTTAATTACATCAGCATAGAGAGTGTATTCTTCCGGACCGGATACTTGGAATTTGACAAGTCCTGTTGCAGTATCATTAACAGTAACAGTCATTGCCACATCGTTTTCACCAGTCACGACATCTAAAGAGATTGGAGTGTTTTCTTTAACAGGTTCTACAAGTGTGAATTCACATTTAGTGGAGTTCTTATTGAAGTTTGCATCACCAAGGTAAGTTACATCCAAAGTGTAGCTTCCGTAAGGCAGTGTAATTGCTAATGTACCTTCACCATTTTCCAATGCGATATTAGATACACTATCACCAGATTTGACTTCAACAAATCCAGTAGCATTTTCATCAACCTTAACAGTCAATAAAACTCTGTTTGCATTAGTTTCAACAGTTACCTCAATAGGAGTATCCTTCATCACATGACCAAGGATTTCAACATCCTTAGAAGTAGTGTTAGTGTTGAATACTGAATCACCCATATATGTAGCAACAACAGTGTAATTTCCAGGTTCAATGCTGTTAGTAAATGTTTCAACATGACCCTCGATAACATCCATATACATAGTATATTCTTCACCAGTTTCTTTACCTACCATATAGAATTTTACCAAACCAGTTGCAGATTTATTCAAATCAACTATAATTAAAGCAGTGTCTTCACCAGCAATAATGTTAAGATCAATAGTGGTATTTTCCTTGGAAATTTCTGTTACAGTAAATGCCACATTAGTACTGTTCATATTGAAGTTATCATCACCTAGATAAGTAACATCAACAAAGTAACTATTTGGAAGTAAATTAGTAGTTAATTTTGCAACACCATCAACTACTTCAATATTTGCAACAGTACCACCAACAGCTAACCTTACAAATCCAGTAGCATTTTCATCAACATTCACAGTCACTGTAACCCTGTATCCAACCACATCAGCACTAGCAGAAATAGGAGTATCCTTCTTAATGTGACCTCTGATAGTGAAATCTTCATAAGTGATGTTAGTATTGAATCTGTTATCACCCATATAGGTTGCGATTACTGTATAATCACCAGTTTCAAGAACATCCTCAAGAACCGCTTTACCATCAATTACATCGACATAGAGAGTGTATTCCTCTTCACCGGTTACTTGGAACTTGACAAGACCGGTTGCTGCATCATTAACAGTGACAGTCATTGTCACATTGTTTTCTCCAGTTGCGACATCCAATTCAATTGGAGTGTCCTGTTTATTTACATTGAATGTTGTGGTATTATATGCGCTGTAGTTACCGTCAACAACAGTTACAGAAACAAAAATATCCTTACCAACATTTAAATCAGGAATATATTTAACTCCTTCTCCATCATTAACAGATACAGTATAGTTTTCACCTCTAATACTTACAATGTATTCACCGTCAACATCAGACTGAACAACAACAGTAGCATTATCACCATAAGTAATATCCTCAACAGAAACAACAACGGAAATCTGTTTACTTGTTACTTCAAATATTGCTTCTTCAAATGCGGAATAATTTCCGTCAATTGCAGTTGCATTAACAGTATAACTTCCAACAGTCAAGCCAGGAACTGAAACATTTCCGGTACCGTTTACAACAGTAACTTTATGAGTTTCATTACCTATGTAAACGAGATATTCGCCGTCAACTTCTGCACCAACAGTAACTACTGCATTTTCGCCGTAGGTTATATTGGATACAGTAATGTTTAATTCTACAGTTTTTGGAATGACTAATACTACGCCAGAATAGACTATAGATTTATTGGTGTAGTAGGAATCACCTTCATAAGTACCTGTGACCAGATATTTTCCAACATTGTCTACAACATACAAATTAGGAACAACAAGTTCTTCGAGACAGGATTGTGTGATAGTGTAAACAGGATTCATATTGGAATCATATACAGTGTAGGTAATGTTTCCATATGCATTTTCTGGAACTTTCACATGAACAGTTGCATTTTCACCATAATAAATAGTATCGTTAGATAGGTTGAAAATTCCGATATTTTCATTAACTGTTAAATTAGCATAGCCGTATGCTTCATTATAGTCGTCAGTTTCAATTTTATAAACTTTGATTTCATATTTACCAGGTTTGAAGTTTTTACTTGGAACTGTAAATGTTCCGCTGCCGTCAATATACAATGAAACTGCATCATCGTAGCTGTCGTTTATAAATACGGTATAATAATCAGCAACGTCGACTTTTACATTAATTTCAATATCTTCACCATAGTTAGCTTCAGCATCGCTTACAGTTATGTTTGGAGTGGTTTTGTAAACTTCCACATAAACTGGTATACCGACTGGATAGTAGTTTTTATTTCCACCATATGATGCTGCAACTAAATAGTTACCATGGGTCAATGTGAGATTTTCAAGCTGAGTCTTGTTATACCATTTTCCATCCAATTGATAGAGAATCTTATCGGTAGCATTATTGACGAGTTCAGCATTAACTTCTAATTTTTCACCCTGAGTAATATTTGATATTGTAACTTTTAATCCAGGATCTATACGATTGACAGTGAATGTTTTGGTTATTTGATTAAATACGAATGTGTTTGAATCATCGTCTTGTGTATTTAATACCACATCATAGTCTCCACCTGTTAGATTGCTTAAAGTGTAGGTGAAGTTATTGTTAGTTACTTTGACCGGATAGACTTTGTTGTTAATGTTTAAATTGACAGTGAAGCCGAAGTTTGTACCTATGTCAATAGTACCATTAATTATTTCAGTTTGTCCATAGTCAATATCACTAACAGCATAATCAACGTTTGCAGTATCAAAGGTTGTATTGGTAATGTTCACATTAGGGTTCTCACTATAGATGTTTCTGCAATCGCCTCCCTTATTGTCTGCAAACATACATTCGTTGACACTAGCATTCACATTTGATCCAATGAATAATGCACTTTCGCCTGAACGTGGGTTGCCTGAAAGGGTATTGGATAAAAATGTGGATTCTGAAACGGACAGATTTTTGTCTTCACTTAAAACAATATAATAACCAGTATTGTTTGTGAATGTACATCCTGAAATACTATTTTGAACATTGTTCCATGATTCAATTATACGGCTAAATGCATTTCCTGTAAATATTGAATTTTCAATATTCAATTTTGAATTATCCCTTGCAAAAATACCTTCTCCTTTAGTATTATCGTAAAATTCAGCATTGATGAGAACATCATTACATCTCTCAACAGAAATGACTTCACCTGATCCTAATGTGTTTTCAACAAATTCAGTTGATATGACTTTTGCTGAATTCGCATTAGTTATATTAATGAGGCGGCCCCAACTGTCGATTGTATTGTTTTCAAATGTTGATTCATTAATGATAATGTCAGATTTACTATTGACGAGGTAAGTGTGGTATATTTTATTGTCATAAAATTCAGAGTTAACAATATTTAAATTTCCTTCACTGTATATTAATCCTTTAAATGTATTTGCAAAAACATCGTTAACTAAATTATTATTAACAAAGGTACATCCTTCAAAAGTCAAATTACCTCTATTCCAAAAGACTCCATTGTTTAATCTAGCATGAAATCCAGTGAATGCCACATCAGATATGGTAACATTAGAGCCTTCATTAACTAATAAAAACATAAATAGAGTTGAATTCGCATCAAAAATAACCTCTCCAAGTGCATTTATGCTTAATTTTTTGCCTGAAATACTCACTCCAATATTGCTTTCACCAGTGTAAGTTCCTTCCATAACATAAATAATGTCTTCAGTTGCAGAATTTTCGACAGCTTCAGCCAATGTATCGAATTTTCCACCAGTACTGTTGACAATGAAATTGCCTAAATATTCACTTACAGTGAATGTGGTTCCGTTTGCTGCATCGTTATAGTTTTCATCACCTTCACGGACAACCATTATGCTGTAGTTTCCTTCTCCAACACTGTCCAATGTTATTTCAGCTGTAGTGTCAGCAATAGTGAAAGTTGAAAGCCTATTATTGAACAGAAGCTGGAATGTTCCGTTTTTACTTGCGTTGATTTTTAAAACAGGGGTACCAATATCTGAATTTTTAAGGATAAGGTCTTCTACAGTCAGATTTATGTAGACATTCGCCTTATTTACGATAAGCCTGTCTCTTATTGCTTCACCATAATAAACGTTGCCGTTTTTATCATAAATGACTTCATTTAATATAACGTCATAAGCGCCTTTTGGTAAAATACCGGTATTATATTCAAATATACCATCTGTAATTGCGACTTCAGCATCTTTATAGTTAACAAATCCAGGTAATATTAATTGAAGGTCCATGTTGAATTGAGGATCAAGTGTGCCTGTAATTGTTGTAGGAATGCCGTATTCTCCATCCGGTACGTACAATATCACATCATAGAAATCGAATGTGTTATCTCTAAAGTCTTGAACATCACCTGCATTGTAAATGTTTGCATACTCGTAAGCGAAGTTAATTCCAAAGAATGATTCTGTAAGTTTCAGGGTTTTGTTGTTGTAGATCGCCCCACCATTGCCTGTTGCGGTATTTGCAACTAATGTGGAATTATTCACAATCAGTATATTATTATTGTAAATGGCACCTCCGTCCTTTTCACTGAATCCTCCGCTAAATGATGAATTAGCTATGTTTGCTTCACCGTCATTGAAAATTGCACCACCATATCCGTTTGCAGTGTTATCTTCAAAAGTAGAGTTTAAGACTTCTAATGTACCTTCATTATAAACAGCTCCGCCATTTATACCTTCATTTTCATTGAAAACTGTGTCTTTAATGGTTAATGAATTTTTGTTATATATTGCACCACCATTTCCGTTATTGATGTTTTCTGTGAAATTGGAAGCAACAATTTCTGCATTTCCATTGTTGTAGACAACAGAATTTGTATTTATGACATTGCTTGAGAATTCAGCTCCGTCGATGAATAATTTTCCATTATTTAAAACAATAGCATTATTAATGGAATTAAGTGAAAATACACCGTCTGTTATATTTAAGGAACCGGAATTGTATATGATTTCCTCGGTTTCAAAACCGGTGAAAGAACAGTTTTTAAGTGTTAATCTGCCGTAATTTTCAATTGATGCATGATCTTTTATGCCTCCATCAACAAACTCAATGTTTTCAATTACAACATTGCATCCTTCAGCCACTGTAAAGAACCAGTTTGTGCTGTTTCCATCGAAAACAACCATGCGGTCTCTGAAATTGGTAAGTGTGAAAGATTTGGTAATGTCAATTTCCATATTCTCATCAATATGATAATTTGCATTTGCATAAATAATACCATTATCTGTAACATTGCCAATAGCGTCAGTTAAGTTTTCATATACCTCATCTGCGGATATGATGAAGTTTGGCACTCTCATTTCAAATGAAGCATCTTTAAAGATATATGTATTGAGGTCATGGTCATTCATTACACCTATGGTGTAGTTTCCGCCCATTACGTCCTCGAAAGTGACATTAAATGTTTGGGAACCGTTATTGTAAATTGAGTATAATGGTATATGATCGAAGTACAATAAAACGATTGAATCGAAGATATCAGTAGATGTACCGATAACAGTTACTGTCTGGTTGATTTTATCCATTGACCATTTTACTGTATCCTTAGCGTTAAATATACAAGCTTTCTTAACTATTTCATCAGCAGCATCACCAGCAAAGTAATTCATAGTTCTCTCATCATCTTCACCTTGGTAGTTGTCTAAAAATGTACATGCGTAAAATGAAGCTGATACGAACTGTTCAAGACCTTCTGAAATATAGATTGCTCCACCTTCAGATCTTGCAATATTGTTTATAAATGTAGTGTTATATGCAATGACATCTGCATCCTGATCTGAAGTAAGTGAACCAATATATATTACTCCACCATATTCAGCTTCGTTATTGTAGAAATTACAGTTCAGCAATGTTAAACTACCTGCATCCATTTCGATAACTCCACCATCACTGTTGGCATATCCGTTGATTACGGTAATGTTTTCAAGTGTAATGGTAGGCCCTTCTGTGGTATATATAATAGGAATAGGTGGAGCTGTCTCAATTATCTCAACTTCAGTATCATATGATAAATACAGGAAGTCACTTTCATGTTGACAGTCAAAAATAACCTCTTCGCCTGCAAAAGCTCTGATTGTTATTTCTAATTCTCCTTCAATATCAATACCGGCGTTTCCATCTTCGTAATAATAGGTTCCTCCTCTAACTGTAATGATTCCTCCCATTAATGAAGCCGCATCTATTGCTTCTTCCAAGGTTTCATAATATTCATAATCTGAATCTTCATCTTCCTGGTATATGAATGGATAGTTATATTCATCATCATAGTCATCTTCATCCTCGCTGAGAATATTTACATTACTTGCGGACCTCATAATGGATAATGGAGCCATTTTGATATTGCTGGTTGAATAGTATAAATCATCACCTTCAAATACTGCATTGATTTCATAGTCTCCGTCATCCAAATCGGAAACGATTAAATCGTTTCTGCAGGATTGGGTTAGGGTTTTAACAATGTTTTTATTTGAATCTGTTATTGTGTATGTGATATTTCCTACTGCATTTTCCGGAGCTGAAACACCGACGATAGCCTCATTTGGAGATGTGACTTTATTGGAGGCACTTAATGTGACTACCGGAATATTTTTAGTGACTTTCAAAATAGCCTCAGTGGAATTTGATTTGTAGTTTACACGTTCCTGTGAAGTGACTTTGATTGTGTAGGTTCCAGGTTCAAATATTTTATCTATTTCAACAGCTCTGCTACCGTTAACATATTTATCAGTTTTGTAATCTCCAATTTCTATTGTATAGATTGATGGAACATTTGTTTTTATGTTTACAATAACGGTACCATTATCTTCTACTTCCACATCCTCTACAGATATGGTCGGATTGGCTTTATATACTTCAAAATTGACAGTGGAAGATGAAGGTGCGTAATCGTCATTATTGTAGGTAGCTACTAGAGTATATTTTCCTGCATCTAATTTCAATGATTCGAGTTCATCTTTTGTGTATCCTTTTCCATTCAATTGATAACTTATTCTACCTGAAGCAGTAGAAGGCAGTGTTTCAACAACTTTCAGGGTTTCACCATAGGTAATATTGTCAACAGAAACATTTAATTCAATGCCTATATGGTTAACTTTGAAAGTAACACTTATGCTGTCCATCAAGTAGGCATTATTGTTCATATCTACAATATTGTTTAAAACAGCTGTATGTTTTCCATGATTCAATACGCCTGCATTATAGGTAAATGCATTGTTTTTAATTTCTGCAGTGACATTTTCACCATCAACGGTTAAGTTTGCTAATGTGTAGATATTGACACCAGGGTCTACTGTACCTTTGATTATTGAGTTATTACCATATGAAACAGTTGACGCTTTTAAGTTAGCATCGCTAACTTCAAAAACAGTATCATGGGCCACGGTAAATCCGTTGCTGTAAACATGTCTGTTTTCTCCAGTGTTATTTATAAAAATACACTCTTCAATGAGTGCTATAACTTTAGGAGAGGTTGCAACAGCTCCAGTTGTTGCATGGTTATCTGTAAATGAACTGCTATCTATAAGTAATGTGAGTTTTTCATTATTAGGGTTTTTGATTAAAATTGCAGAACCCAACTTACCGCTATTGTTATTGAAGGTACAGCCTTCAATGAATGCATTTGAACTTCCGTCAAGACATAAGACTCCTCCGTCCACATCTTTGTTGGCGTTGTTTTCAAAGTTGGATAATCCTATGTCAATTGTTACCTCGGTAGTGTTTCCATTGACATATATTACTCCACCTTCAAGTTGGGCTTTTTCTCCTAAACTATTTTTGATGTTGTTTTTAACGAAATTAGATAGACTTACAGATGCATATCTTGAATTGTTCCCGACATATATTGCAGATCCTTTAACAGCAGTATTCTGTTCAAAATCACATGAATAGATTGCTGATTCAAATTGAGCTATGTTTTTAAAGTGAACTGCTCCTCCTTCACGTGCAGTGTTGTTTATGAATTTGGAATCTGTGATTGAAATATCCTCATAACCCAATGATGTGACTGCTGCAGTACTTACTTTTAAAGGAGCGACATTGTTTATGAAATTACAGTTGTCAATTTCCAGTGATTCTCCGTCACTAAATATAGCTGCTCCACCATTTCCAGCAAATGATGTTTTTGTAATCTTATTGTCTGTAAAATTACATGAATCCAGTGAAAGATATCCGTGATTAACTATGGCTCCATAATTTGTATTTCTGTTGTGAATTCCTCTGAATGCTATACCATAAATATAGACTTCAGCATTTTCGTTTACAATTATGAAATTCGCATCGCCGCCCTGAGCATCAAATACCACAGTTTCCAATGCAATAATATCTAAAGTCTTATTGGATATTACTATTTTTGTGTCTTTATATGTGCCGTTTTTAACATATATTGTATCTTCATTACCGGAATTGGCTACTGCCTGTGCTAAAGTATCATATTCCACATTTGTACTTACAACGAGGAAGTTGCTGTAGGTTTTACTTACTGAAAAAGTAGTAAAATTCATGGCGAGATCAAAGTTTTCATCAGCATCGCGCATAGCAACAACTGAATAATTACCTAAATCAAGACCGGTCAGCTGCATGCTACCTTTACCGTTTACAACTTCAAGCTTATAATATTTATTTCCGATGAAAATTGTGTAATTATTATCCCAATTAGCATAAAGATTTAAAACAGGTATTTCAGGTATTAATACATTTTTTACTTCAAGATTCAATAATATTTTAGCTTTTGCAATAACTACTTTTAGATATGCAGGGTTTGTTAGATAGAATTCGTTTCCATTTAAATCAGAATAATATACGTGAGTATAGAAATGGTCATTACTGTCTCCCTGAGTATACATTCCTTCCATGGCTAATTCATGTGTTCCGCCTGTTAGCACTCCAAGATTTATATTAAATTTGTTATCTTCAACAGTAAGCAAATCTCCGAAAGCATTCTCATCATCTATGGTTCCTGATAAAAGAGTAAAAGTATTATTTAAATTTGAACCCCAGTCAAATTTACCATTAAGAATATACTCACTACCATATGAAGCATCTTTTTCATTCATTGCTAAATCCAAATCATATTCATTGAACTCTAAATTAAATTTCCTTGTAGGTGATTTGGAGAATATGTTCCTCTGATTAGTTGCAATATTGGAATCAAAAACACAAGAGGTAATATTAACGAGACTGTCGCTGCTGTCAGTTATATAAACAGCTCCTCCAGTTTCAGCTGTGTTTAGCATGAATGTAGTGTCTTCAATTTTAAGATTAGTTGCATATATTGCACCACCTTCAGTTGTTGCATCATTACGGGTAAACTCTGAGTTTGTAACAGTTAAATCTGAAGAAGGATTTGCATTAATTGCCCCTCCCTGATTACCGGTATTGTTTGAGAAAATACAATCATCTATAACTGCAACACTGTTTTCTAAGATAATTTGACCATTTAAATCAAAAGTTGTACCATTAATTTCCAATTTTGAATTATGAGCCTTAATTGGATTTCCCGGTTGATTTTGAGAATTTTTAATATTATTAAATTCACAATCTGTAATTGAAGACTCCAAATTGCTAGTGAATATTAATGCTGCATTTGAAAATTTACCGGTTATAGTTATATCTTCTAGGATAAGTTGGGCATTAGCACCTACGTCCAACAGATAATTTTGAGAATTACCTTCAAAAATGACAGTATCTTCATATTCAGAAATAATTTTAGGCATAATTGTTACTACTTTATTTCTAATCTGTACGTTAAAATTAGAAGAACCTGTGTAAGTTCCGGCTTCAACAGTAATTACTCCACTTCCACCATTAGGAATAGCATTAACCGCAGCACTTAAAGTTTCAAATACGTCCTTATCGTCTAAAACAAAATTAGGTTCTATAATAGTAAAAGTATTTCCAGAATATATGTATCTTTTTTCATAATTTTTCATCATGTAAACTGTATAAGTGCCCGGTTCCAAATCGGAGAAAGTTGCAGTATCTCCATCATTACATGCGGTTCTATAATATTCATCACCATCTTTATATAAAACAGCGTAATTTATATCATCTTCAACGTCAGGAGTTATTTCCACTGATTTAGCAGGAGCGTCTACTTCAATTTCAAGGGAACCATGTCCTTTAAATCGGCAGTCGTTAAAAGTCCAGGTTCCAGATGCTCCACCTTCATTTCCGAAATCGTTTTCTTCTGTGACACTATCTTTAATCTTTTTATTGCCTTCAAAATAACAATTATTAAGTTCAATAGTACCATCATCCTCACAGGAGATAGCTCCACCATCATCTTCTGCCCAATTATTTAGGAACTGGCAATTGTTGGCTATAAATGTTCCACCGTCCACACTTACAGCTCCACCATAATCAAGGGCTTCATTTTCAGTCAGTATACAGTTGTTCAATGTCACTTGTGCATTAGTAACTTCAATAGCACCACCATCAGCTGTTGCATGTCCTTTTTTGAATATTATGTTATTAAATGTGACTTTTAAGTCTTCATGGTCTAACCAAAACAGATAATAAATTTTCTCTTTACTACCATCGAAAATAACCTGTTGACCATCAAACGGCTGTATTGTAATTGTTGCTGCATCTGTAAAATGAATATATATGTCCCCACAGGTTCCTTTGTCAAGCTCGGTGTATGTACCACCGTTAACATATATTGTTCCTGTTTTACTAGAACTATCTTCAATATGGTCCATTGCGTCACGTAAATCTTCGAACCATTCATTATTTTCAGCCCACCAAAAACAGTTTGAGCTGGCTTTAAGCACATCATCGTTTGAAGCGGAAAGCACTTCAGTTGATTTGGAAGTTACCTTCACCTCATTAGTTGATATTTCATCTCGACTGTCAGTTACATTAATTTCAACATCTCCGCCACTTTCACTCTTTTGCGAAATGGCATTGTCCTGTTCAACAACAACAGATGTCGTTGCAATGTCTGTATCACTGACTTCCTCCATCAATGTTTCATTTGTATCGGCCGCTGAAATTGCTCCGATACTGATAAACATTACAAGTAGTATCAGCAATACCCCAATCGTTTTCGTATTCATTTTTAAATACCCCCATTGAATGAGAAATTAATGAAGAATTATTAAAAAAGGAAAATGAGATATGAATTCTCATTGCCTGATTAAGCCACAATCTTACAATAAATACAACTGCAAGAGACAAGCAGTTACCACCATTACAAATCCCGTGGCTTTTTAAGTTTCCCTCTTATTAATCCCCCATCCAATACAAAAATTTTAAGAAAATATTAACAAATAATGTAGATTGTAGATGTCCAATATTTTCCTCATTAAATATTTATCAATTCATTGTTTTATAAAGTTTTTTGTTGTTTAATGAGCAAAAACTGTAAAGTTAATAATTTTTTTCAGATATAACCGAACGATTGTTCTTAATATCAATTTTTGACAAAACAGAACGTTCGTTCTCTATATCATTTAATAACCATAAAATATAAATTATTAAATGTATGAATACAAAACAGTTAATTTTAGAAAAGACTTTAAAATTAATGATTGAAAAGCAAGACTCCATCATTTCAATTAGACAAATCAGTAACTCATCCGGAATTGCTATCGGCGGAATATATCACTATTTTTCAAATAAAGAAGAAATATATGATGAAATTATTGAAAGATACTATATGAATTATTACAGATTCAATATAGACAAACTCACAGCGATAAATGGAAATGCAAAAGAGAAAATCCACGATGTCATGGTTGAAATTTGTAAGCAGAAAGAAACCGGAATCAGGATTGAATCTTTTGAAGAGGAAATAGACTACAGATCAGTATTACTGGTTTTAACCGGAAACGGATTTGCTTATGAAAATTATAGGGAGTTAACCCACAGTATTCTAAAAGATTTGAAGGAATTTCTCACAGATATTATTAAGGAAGGTCAAAAAAACAGGGAAATCAGACAAGATCTCTCAGCCGAAGACATTGTAGAGTCATTAATTATCATGTACATGGGAATTCAATATAAATGGGAAGTATATTTAATTGATGATATGGTTTCAGACTTTGAAGATAATTTTAATTTGGAATGGGAAAAGATAAGATTCAAAGAATAACTTAAAAACACGAGTGGTTAGATGAACACCAAAGACTTGATTGTTGAAAAAACACTGAAATTAATATTGGAGAAAGGCTCAATTGATATTTCAATCAGTGAAATTCGAAATTGTACCGGACTGACAACAGGCGGCATATATTATCATTTTTCAGATAAAAACGACATATTTGAAGCAATTCTTCAAAAGTATATGGTGGATTATATAAAAGTCGATTTTGATAAAATCATCCTTGAAGGTTCATCAAAAGACAGAATCCATGATACATTGCGTTATATTTTACATCACTACATTAAAGGTGTGGAAATTAAAAGCATCAATGAAAAAATCAATTATGCCAGTGTAATACTTCTTTTAACATCAATAGGCTATGCAAATGATGACGTTAACAGTATTATTTCACAAACAGGAAATGATGTTAGAAAATTTTTAACAGACCTTGTTGAAGAGGGCAAAAGACAAAATGAAATCTCCAAAGACTTTTCAACTGAAAACATTGTAGAATCATTATATAACATGTATATGGGAACTCAATATTTCTGGTTAAATTTCCCAGATGATGATATTGATTTAATTTTTGAGAAAAACTTTGAAATGACCTGGCAGACCATCGCATACCCCTGAAAACTATTTTTTAATCTTTGAAGATGTGACACAAAATTTTTAATTAAATATTGTGTTTGAGGTCCAATAATTGAGTAACATAAAAACAAAAGTAATCATGAAATCTAATATAAAAATAGTGAAAAATTTAGAAGACCTATATTCATTAAATTTCACAAAAAAGAGTTATTGCATTTTGTAATTTTTTCAAAATAATACCCAGCTAATGCTGTCGCAATTATATAATTAATATTTAATGGCCTGTTAAGAGTAACCCACCTTCTGTTTAACAGCATTCATCTTAGCGTGCTACCTTGCCTCATACAGGTTGTCATAGGCACCTTTGCTCTTGCATCCTACGGAATGGCCGTTTCACCGCTTCTTTTAATGTCCTCAATTAAATATCATCGTCTACCATTAAAAGCCGTGTCGTTTCTGCTCCAGAGTCATACTTCTCAGTATACATTTTTCAACGCCGTAGTTCTGTACTGATGGGCGGAGTTTCCTTAGTTTAATAAAACCAGCAGCTGTCTTTAACTTGCCATAAAAATATTAATTAAAAGTAGCAGGGCCTAGATTTGAACTAGGGATCTCGGGGTTATGAGCCCCGCGGGATCACCAGACTACCCCACCCTGCTATACGAATAAAAATAGTATAAAACTATATTATAATTATAAAAAAGATAATATATAAACTTTTCGATATTATGGATGAAAAATAAAAAAAATAAGAAAATAAAATTATTTATTTTCTAAAGATTCAATTCTTTTATCCAAATCATCCAATTTTTCTTCAGTAATTTTTTGGAACTCTTCAGATGATTTCTTAAAGTCATCGAAAGATTTTTCTAAACTATCAACTTGGCCGGTGGTTTTGCTAAATTTAGATTCTAATTCTTCCAAATCATCAGTAGTAGCTAAACACCAATCCTTAATTAATTCATCGCTTTTTTCATCTAAAAATGAATCAATTTTTTTAGAAAAAATATCAGTATTTAAACCAGACATATCTATATCACTTAATTTAACTTTAATTCTTTTACCCACAGACCCAGATTCTTTTTCACCGTCGGAATCTTCCACTTTAGTTAATTCATAATTAGTGCCCTCATTTCCCAACACTTCATTCATATGAGCATCTGCAGTTGTTGGAACATAACCTTTTAATTTTTGAGTGGTTTCTGGACTGTTTAGTAAATAATAATAAACCAAGATTACAATTGCAACAATTAATATGATTATTGCAACAGCTTCAATTGCTTCCATTTTATCCCCTATTTATCCATTTTTTTAAGTTTAGCTTCTTTAGCTTCAATTTCTTTAAGCATTTTTTCTAATTTCTTTTGCTCAGTTTGGGCTTCAAGTCTAGCTAATCTCTCATTAATTTCAGTATGCAAATATCCGACTTCACTTCTGACATCTGTAGTGGATTGTCTGATTGCAGAGAGGCTATCCTGTTTGTCCTGCGGTAATGGAATTGGATTGTCCATTAATCTTTTAGATTCGATATCTTTCTCAACCATAGACATTTTTTTAAGTTCAATTTCTTTTTCGAGCATGAAAATAGAATTTTTAGATTCTGCAACTTTTCTCCATTGGAATACAATGATTAAAAGCACAATTGCTACAATAATCAAAACAATTAATATGAACATCTGATTAGGTATTGTAGGTATATCCATCAATTAACCTCCAACTATTTTATACATTATAATAAATATATAGTATACTATAAACTTTATCAATTATAAAATTAATTATTTAACAAGAAGGTAAAAATTTATGATAGAATCTTATATAAAAGCTGGAAAAATTGTTTCAGATATTCGCAGAGAAGCTTCAAAGATGATTAAAGATGGAAATTTAGTTATTGATTTAGTGGAATATGTAGAAAGTGAAATTTTAAAGAGAGGAGCTGAAATTGCATTTCCATGCAATGTTTCAATAAACGAAATTGCAGCACATTATACATCACCTGCAAATGATACAACAATATTTAAAGCAGGAGACATGGTAAAATTAGATTTAGGAGCAATGATAGATGGTTATATTGCTGATTCTGCAGTTACAGTAATTGCTGATGGAAACATTGATGAAAACTACACACAGGATGAAATAAATTTACATGAAGAAATTATTGAAGCTTCAGCTGCAGGCCTTGAAGCTGCAATAGCAACCGTTAGAGCCGGAGTTGAAATGTCAAAAATCGGCGCCGCAGTTCACGAAGCGATAGCAGAATACAATTTAAATCCTATTTTTAACCTAACCGGACACAGTTTAGAACAGTACAATTTACATGCCGGCCTTTCCGTACCAAATTATGACAATCATGACGGATATGTTTTGGAAGAAGGTCAGGCAATAGCAATTGAGCCATTTGCTACAAACGGTGAAGGGATTGTAAATGATGCCCCAGGACATTATATCTATTCATACATGGCAAACAAACCATTTAGAATGAAAAGCACACAAAAAGTTTTAAAATATATCCAAAACAACAATCAATATGTTCCGTTCTCCGGAAGATGGATAACAGATAAGTTTGGTGAAAGACGTGGAAATATAGCTTTAAAACAATTATCAGATGCAATGGCGATTTATCCATATGCCCCACTTAGAGAAAAGAAAGACTGTTTTGTAAGTCAAAAAGAACATACAGTGATTGTTGAAAAAGAAGGTTGTACAGTTACAACTATTTAAAATTGAAGATTTATTCTTCAATAACTATTTTTAAGAGAATTTAAAAAAAAAGAAAAAAGAAAAGAAAAGGAATTAGTATTCCACAGGAAGTGGTAATCCTAATTTAGCTCTTCTTTCACGTTCTTTGCCGTTTTTGTCTTTTTTACCTTTAGCTAATTTTTCAAGTAATCCAAGACCTGGTTTTACTTCATCCATTGGTTTGGTTTCGATTAAACCAGCATCAACAGCAGCTTTAAATATGCTTTCACCGTCATCGGTTCTGGTTAAAACAGTGGACCATCCGTCAGGAGATCCTACAGAACCGGTGGATACGTCTGCCCATTCAGCAACATAGTCAACACAAATGTTACATCCTGCTTGTTCATATCCGTGTGTTTCTTTAATAGCTAAACCTGAGTCTTCACCGTCTTTGGTTAACCAGAATTTACCTTTACCGATGTCCATTTTGGAAGCATCTTGTAAACTGTCAAATCCTAATTTAGCAGTTGCAAAGGTGTCAAGAGAAGCCATAGGGAAGTTTTCCATACAGTAGATACCGATGAGTAATTTGATTTTGTCTACAACGAATCTGGTGAATGGGTAAGCTTGTGCTTTTCTTAAACCTTGGGTTTGACATGGAGTTGCTACAACACCAACTTTTTCTAATCCGTATTGACGGGTAGCTGTTTTTACAGCGGATAAGGTTGGGGACATTGAGTATTTGGTACCTGCTGCTGCGATAACTTCATCTGCTGAAGTTACTACAGTAGGGATAGGTCTCCAATCTTCATCAGGAGTTCCAGCTACAACTGCACCTTCAATGATTCCTTCATCGATTGCGTAACAAAGTAAAGCGGAAACAATTCCTCCGTCTTGAGATACATCTAAAATTTTGCTATCTGTAGCTCTTGCAGATAATGCTTCTTTATAAGTTCCTAATGGCATGTTCAATCCTCCTATAATCCTGTTTCCTCTTTAATTCTTTTTATAGGTAACCATGCTCTTGGACACATTGCATAGCAAGATCCACATTTAATACATCTGTCTCTGTCACAGCTAGGTCTGCCTTCACAGAAGTCCATAGCTCTTGTAGGACATGCGAGAGCACAAGTTCCACATCCAGAACATAATCCGTTACGGATAATGTTAGTTAATACGTCACATCCACATCCAGTGTTACATGCAGCTTTATCAATTGCAGGTTGTAAGTATTCCATGTCTCCACTGCATAATGCTACAACTGTTTTTGCAATCATTTCAGGAGCTACAGGACAACCTGGAAGTGCTAAATCAACTTTAACTAAAGAACTGATTGGTGCAAATGATTCGTGTTTAGGTTGTGCTTGTTGACCCCCACGTGCGAAGGTGGTGAAACAACCGGTCATAGCACATGAACCGAATGCAGCAATTAAACCAGATTTTTCTCTAGCCATTAAAAGTTCTTGAACACTGTGTTCATCTTGTAAACAGACGGAACCTTCAATTAAACATAAGTCCATTTCAGGCATTTCTTCAGCATAAGTACCGTGTACCCATTTGTCTACTAAAGTTTGTCCGTATACAATATCAACCATGTCAGTTAAAACTGCAGATAAAATGTCGTAGTTTTCAGTTAAAGACATTGCATCTCCAGTACAACCACTTAAGTGTATGTAACCAATACGTGGTTTTGCTGAAGCAGCTTTTTCTTCTGCTGGAGCAGCTTTAGGTGTTTCTGCAGGAGCAGCTTCAACTTTTTTCTCTACTTTTGGTGCTTCAGGTTCAGATGAACCTCCAAAAGCTTTTTTCAATTTATCAAACATTATTTTACCCCGATTTCTTTTAAAATAATATCTATAGTTTTTGGAATAGCCTTTATAACAGGTTCTGTTAAACCCATATCAATATCCGGAGTTGGAATTTCGGCAGGTTTACAACCCACAATTACGACTTCACATTTATTTTCAGAAATTTCCCTAAGCGGATCCTCAACAGTCATTCCATGAGGATTATCATATTTTCCATGTTGCATTACACTTGGATCAAAAACATCCACAGTTCCCGGTTCATCATCGAACTCAACAACATCAACAACAACAAGCTTTTTCCAATCATAGTCTGAATATAATGGGAAAAAGTTAGTTGGTGCTGCAGTTCCGCCATCAACAAATTGAACTCCATCAGGCAATGTTTTGCCTGCAACTTTATCCTTAATATCTTTTAAAATTTCTTTATCAAATTCATTATCAACATAGTCTGTAATAGCAGGGTCATAATAGTCACTTTGTTCATTGAATATCTTTTGCAAAATATTTATAACAATAGGACCATATCCATCATCTTTGAATAATACATTACCGCATCCAATAACAATTACATCCGAATCATAAGGCATTAATAAAATCCTCCAATACTTAGATTCTCACCATTTCATTTTTAAGAATGGATTTATCTTCATCGTCAACTACCATTACATGAGTAGCACAGGATAAACATGGATCGTAAGCTCTGATTACGTGTGGACCTAACTCGTGGTGGAATCCTTCAGTTGCAGGACCCATTGTTGGAATATTCCAAGTAGTTGGTACAATTGCAGAGTAGAATTGTGTTTTTCCATCTTTTACTTGTGCCATATGTACATCAGTTCCTCTAGGACCTTCAATAACACCAAATCCAAGTTCACCAGTTCCTCTAGGATCATAATCTGCTTTTGCAGATGCTGCAGGATCAATAGCATCTAATGCTTCAAGACAAGCATCATAGTTTTTCAACATTTCATCAGCACGAGCTACATGTTGAGCAACTACACCTTTATCTTTAAATCCAGCGAATTTTTCCATTCTTGCTCTTGGACCAGTTTCTACGTTAGAACCTTCCCATAAAGGAATTACTGAACATGCTTTAGTTCCAATTTCAGGATCATCATACCATGCTTCAGGTAATACTTCTGAGAATTTGTCCATATCGAAATCGTTGGTACCATAAGTTGCATCGGTTGCCATTAATGGTTGGTTAACTACACCTAAGTCTTTAGGTAAACCAGCTTCGAGTACACAGTTTTTAATGAATTCAACGTGTGCTTCGAGTTTTGGTTTTAAAGCAGTCATTCTTTCAATTAATCTTTCTTTTGTGAATGGTGTGATGTTTCTAGCCATTCCACCAACTCTAATATCAGATGGGTGGATACCTTCACCAGCAATCATGTCAACAACATATTGAACATTTTTTCTTACTTCACTTACGCTGTTAACTGCATCGACGAATTTGTCCTCTGGGACAACGTCAGGTGCAACTAAGAAGTGGTGAATTGCTGCACTGTTAATACCGTGTGCTGCTGCAACAGCTTTTCTTAACAATTTACCAGCTTTAGGAATTTCAATACCTAAAGCCATGTCCATAGCTTCTGCAGATGCTAAAGTATGTGGAATTGGACATACTCCACAAATTCTTTGACATAAAACAGGAGCGGTTTCAGGAGCCTTGTTAAGAACCATTTTTTCTAAACCCCTAACAGGAGTTATACTTAAATACATCCCTTTTGTAACTATCCCTTCATCGTCAACTTCCATGACAAGTTCGGCATGGCCTTCTTGACGAGTTGTAGGAGATATAACTACTCTATCTTTCAAATTTGTCACCTCAATTTTAAAACTTAGAAACTAACATTAATAATATTTGTTTATTTACATTTATAAATTAATAGTAAAATTATGGATAGAAACTTATATAAAAGATAAGAAACTTAGTTATATTATTATAATTAATAAAATTTATAGGAGGGATAATTTTGGAAAAATCAAACATAATTATTTCAATAATTATTGTGTTATGTATTGCAGCAGCAGTCGCAGCGTATGGAATAACAAATAGTAACAATCCAATTTTCTCTGATTTGTCCAGTATGCCTGCTAAAAATACTGGAAACGGACTTGGAAATAATACCACTTTACACAATGGAAGTGGATCATCTGTAGCAACTACATCCGGCAGTTCCGGAGGTTCTGGTTCAGGATCAGATTATAGTGACAGTAGCTCAGGATCAGATTATAGTAGCAGTTCCAGTAGTGATAGTGGTAGTAACGACGATTATTCCTCAAGTAGCAGCAGCAGTAGTTCTTCATCAAGTTCCAGTTCAGGTACTTCATTATCATACTCCGATGCACAAAGTATTGCAGCTAGTGCAGTTTCAGAACCAGGATGTTATGCTGGAGGCGGATACTATTCTGATGGATACTGGTACTTTACCATTTATGATGAAAACGGTAATGCTGTAGATACAATCAGTGTGAGTGATTCCACAGGTGCTACTGGTAGAGGTTAAATTAAATTTAACCCTTTCTTTATTTTTTTTATTAAATAGTTAAATATATATAATACAAAAAACATAATAGTTATTGTTGTATTGAAGGGCCCGTAGCCTAGCTGGATAGGGCGTCGGACTTCTAATCCGAAGACCCCGGGTTCAAATCCCGGCGGGTCCGCTCTCATATAATCTTTTTTTAGAAATATTTCAATTTGAATATTTGATGGGCTTGTAGCCTAGTCTGGAAGGGCGTAAGACTCCTAATCTTAAGATCGAGGGTTCAAATCCCTCCAAGTCCGCTTTAAAAATTATCTAAAGTAACTGTTTTTGTTGTTTTTTTCTCTTTTACAAAATTATCAAAAAGAATTTTACCGTATTGTCCCCCACCACCAGGTACAACATCAATATCTCCATTTCTGAATGATTCAATAATTTGTGCAATAGTAAAATCAATCTTTCTAATTTCATCCAATGGAACATTAATCAACACATCAATTTCAGTTCCAAAAGCATTTATTAATTTTTGCCATCTATTTTGAACAGTTTTTGTAGTGACACCTTTATCAAGAACTGTTGCTATTAATTCAGCAAGAGGCATTAAATGAACATATTTTGGTCTGAAATTCGGATGTTTAGGTTTATCATAATCTGCGATTTCCGAAATTCTAAAATCCACACCTTTTTTAATTCTTCCGCCACATTCACACTTCATTTTATTTTCCCGTGCAATTTCCGGATTGATGATTTTGTAGCATTTGGTACATGCAGTCATATGATATTTCCCAAGATTCGGAACCAACCCATAATTTGCTTTAATTTTCTTATTTTTAATTGAATTTTTTATAGACGAATATGAAATATCTTCAAGCTCCAATGCATTAAACTCTCTGCCCAACCTGTGAGGCCATGGAGAATGTGCATCAGAATTTGTTAAAAATGGAAAATCTTTAAGTTCACTTACAGTATCCGCCATAAATGTATCAGCAGACAATCCCAATTCGACAAAATCAGGTTTATCACCATAACAATCATAAATACTGTTATATGATTTGTACATTCCTGTCCATGGAGTAAATGCATGAGCAGGACCTATCAAACAATCATAGTCCCTAACCATGTCCAAAAGTTCCGCTCCAGTATATGCTGTCCTAGGTCTGCCGTCAGTATGTTTATTTTTTGACACTAATTTATCAGACAACTCCCGGGCGATATCGATATCCGGAATGATGATCAAATGATGAATCCTACTCTTGCCTTCCACTTCCGCTGTTAAAACAAAATCCATTCCGTCAGTTGTATAAATTCCATCACCTGAGTAATTAGTGCTTTCAGCAATTATATCTAACCAACTCGGATGAAAAGCATCACCTGTACCCAAAAGTTGAAGACCCTTTAATTTAGATTTCGGAGCCATATTCCTTATTAGCATGTCTTTTGATGAAGCTGATGAAAAACAGCTGTGAACATGAAAATCCGCATTTACTAACATAATTAAAAATTATAATTTATATTATATTAACCTATTTAATATCTGTTTAAAATCTTCAATAGGATATTTATCTTTTATAATCTTTAAATCGACACCTAAATTATCTTCATTAACACTATCAGAAGTATTATTCAAATCTTTTAAAAAATAGTTTGTTTTATGGATTAAATTTATTAAATTTTCCTGATTTGTAGGATAAGCCAATTTTAAAGTAGGAATTTTTAAATCTTCAATCATTTTTTGCTCTAAACTGCGGGCATTGTTACAACTAGCGCTTCCAAATAAAATCAATTCGTTTAAAACACCATACATTTTGACATAATTTTCGGGCCGTTTTCCAATAATGATTGCTGCGTCAACTTTATTTAAAATCTTAGAAAATAAATAAAGTCTTCCCTTAACGCCGGAAGGGATTTCACTAGAAAAATAAGTAGTTAATAAATTATCATATTTGAGATTGCCCTCACAAATATCCATATTATCATACTTGGAAAAATTAGAGGGAGAAATATAATTATGTCCATTTTTTTCGATTAATGGAATAACAATCATTGCCGCATCGGGCACCACAATAACATTCATATCTAAAAAAAAGTAAAAATGATATATTGATTATCCAATATATCTCAAATCATCGGCATTAACCGCATTAGCTTTATTAATTAAATCTTGTTCCATTTGTTGAGCTTTAGAAATCATTTTTCTAGTTTCTTCAGCCCTTTCTTCTAATTTATCAACATTAATTTCAAAATTAAGTAAATGTGATAGTTTATTTAATATAGCCTCTGCAGATTCAGCATCAATGAAATAACCAGGAGTTTCGCCCATTAGACAAGATCCATGAATTCCTTGGCGAACCGCAAGACCTAAAAAGAGTCCAGAAGCACCGACGATTCCACCATCATTTGACCTAATCTCTATACCCACTTCTTTTAATAATTCAACATCCTCTTCGTGAGTAGCTGCCCCTAAAACTTTATGTTCTTCAACAGGCTGACCAGTAGCCATTCCACCTAATGTAAAAATTCTGTCTATGTCAAATTTTTTAACATAGTCTAAAATATCCTTACATACCAAATATTGACCTTCGGGAGTTAAAGATTGGGTATTTCCTACAAGGATAATTAAATCCAAATTATCTTCACCAACATCTTTCAGATAATATAATTCGTTAATCATATTTCCAATTACACCTTCTTCTTTAACAAGAACTTGAGGTGGAAAAGTTGGAGAATAAATTTCGGCAAATTTAGTCGCTTCAAACTCATCAATCATATGATCAGCAGCTAATTTACCAACATGCCCAATACCAGGCAATGCTTCTATAAAAATAGGATTGTCCAATTCAATTTCTTCTAAAGTAGTAATTTCTGTAACTATCATATCCTATTGCTCCTTCATGGATTCTTTTTTTAATATACGGCGATATTTACCATATTTGTCCTCAATAGAAAATTTAGGAGGATAAATAACTTTAAGTTGCCCGCCACATTTGGGGCAAGCATCTTTTAAAG
>NZ_CAMHFP010000007.1 GCF_946184425.1 uncultured Methanobrevibacter sp.
TTTAATTTTTATTATTAAATTACATTATTTACTAAAAATTTATAAATGAATTTTTAGATATATTAATAATGTATTAAAATTTTGAAAATTTGAGGTAAATTTTTATGAAAACTAAAGAAATTTTTATAGTATTGGCCATATTGTGCCTTTTAGTGTCTGTAGCGGGAGTGTCCGCTGAAGATAATAATACTATAAAAGATAATAAAGAAACGGTTTTAACCAGTTTCGATGATTCTAATAAAGTATTGGAATCTTCAATATCTGAAAATTTAACAAAAACTTCTAAAACTATCAGTGATTTTCGTGATGAAATAGAAAATTCTGATGATAATTCCGTTGTAAAAATAGAAAAGGATTATTACTTTAATAATGACAGTACTCCTGACAATAGAGGGATAACCATATTAAAAAATAATGTAACTATAGACGGTCAGGGACATACATTTGATGGAAATTCATCAAATTTGACTTTTCTTTTCAGAATCCATGGAGATAACGTAGTATTGAAAAATATGAACTTTATAAATTGGGAATTATACAATTCTTATGACATTATTGAATGGATAGGTAATTCAGGATTGCTTGAAGATTGTAGATTTATTAATAATACTGGTATAAGCGGTGGAACTGTTGACTGGACAGGTATTTCTGGACTCATGTCTGGTTGTGAATTTATAAACAATACTGCAGATAACGGTGGAGCAGTCTATTGGTATGGTGAAGATGGTCATATATCTGATTCCACTTTCTACAATAACACAGCTTATGAAGCTGGTGGGGCATTATATGTCTATGGAAGAAATTTCACATTGTCTTATAGTAATTTTGAACTAAATAGTGCAGATGTTGGTGGAGCAATATACTGGGAAAATGACAGAGGACTAATTTATGAAACTCAGTTTATAAACAATACTGCCGATACGGCTGGAGCATTATACCTTTTAATAGGTCCTTTTAATGTGATGGAGTCTACTTTTATAAACAACACTGCTGATGATTACGGTGGTGCTATTTATTGGGAAAGTATGGATGGAAATATTACTGAATGTTATTTTTTAGCAAATAATGCATCAAACGGTGGAGCTGTATACTGTGACAATTATTGTGATGTAACTATAAATAAAACTTACTTTGAGAATAATAGTGCAGATTTCGGTGGGGCTGTAATGATTGAGGATAACGGCAATATTGACAATTCATTATTTGAATCTAATTCCGCTACATCCTATGGTGGAGCTATCTATGCGGATAGTGAAGCAACAATCAATAACACTGATTTTACTGGAAATAAAGCTGAAACTGGTGGTGCTGTTGCAATGGCGGATGGTAATATTTCAAATTCAACATTTACAAAAAACACTGCAAATTCAGGTGGAGCGGTAGCTGCTGCCGGTGAAGTTGTGGTTGATGGAGTTTCTTTTGAGGCAAACAAAGCAAAAGATAAAAGTAACAATATCATTTCACAGGACGGCAATATCATAACAAAAAATTGCGATTCCGACACTCCAATTATTTTAAATGGAATTGAAATGGAAATTGATGACAGCATTGACCAGTATACATATGGTGAGATAATTAAAATACCTGTTGCAATAACTCAAAACGGTAATTCGGTTAATGGAGGAGTTGTTTCAACTAAAATCAATGGAAAAACATACTCAGCAAATGTCGTAAACGGTACTGCAACAATAGCTGTTCCTAAATTAAATGTAGGAAAATACTCCCTAACCGTAAATTATGTTAGACAAGGATATAATGATCCTGCACTTAAGTACAATGTCACAGTAGTTAAATCAAAAGCTATTGTAATTGCATTTGCAAAAAGATTTATTATAAACTATCCGAACAAATTTAACATTGCACTTAAAGACGGCAAAGGAAAAGTTATTGTAGGTAAAAAAGTTATTGTTAGAGTTAATGGCAAATATTTGGGAACTGCAAAAACCAATTCAAAAGGTATTGCTACATTAATAATCTCTGCAGTTAAATTCAAGATATTAAAAGCAGGTTATAAAAATTTAGCTATTACTTTTACTGATTCAAATTATAATACTGCTTCCAAAGTGGTTAAAATTAGAATACTTAAAGAAAATACTAAAATCGCAGCTAAAATTAATACCTACAAGAGCTCTTTGAAAATTAAAAAATTTGCAGTTGTATTGAAGAATTATAAAAATAAACCGGTGAAGAACTTGAAAGTTACACTTAAAGTTAATGGAAAATTATATGTTGCTAAAACTAATTCTAAAGGTCAGGCAATATTCAAAATAACTAAATTAACAAAAAAAGGAACTTTTATTTCTATAGTTAAATTTTCCGGTAATTATTATTATAATACAATATCCAAAAAGGTAAAAATTAGGGTTATATGAGGTTTTATAAATGAAATCTAAATTATTGATTATTTGTTTGTTATTGCTTGCATTATGCTCAATTTCTTCAGTTGCAGCGCAGGACGCCAATAATCAAACAGATATTTTTCAAAATAATAATGAATCAATTGAAAATGGCGATGCTTCAATTGATGAAGATTCAAAATTGCTTTTGACTAATGATAATGTACTGTCACAGGGCAGTTTTGATGATTTGCAGAAAAAAGTTAATAATGCCTCTGAAGGTTCTACATTAGTTTTGGATACAAATTATCAAAGTACTGATAATATTCTAAAAATAGATAAAACCATTACAATTGACGGTAAGGGTCATACAATCAACTGTTCCAAACAGGGACTGAAATCTTCAGCAGGAACAATCACTATTAAAAATCTAATATTTGTAAATGGTAAAAATGATGATTACCAAACAGGAGGATGCATATACATAACAGGTTCTGCTAAATACATAGTTATTAACTGTACATTTAAAAACAATTATGCTAAAAATTATGGTGGAGCTATTTTCAATAACGTGGAAGATACATTAACCATTATCAATTCAACATTCACAAACAATAATGTTGATGTTCATGGCGGGGCAATATATTCAAAAGGAGATATTGTAGTCAAAAATTCAAAATTTTTAAATAATGCCGCTAAACGTTCAGGGGGTGCAATCTACTCTCAGAGAATGTGTACTGTTACCGATTCAGTATTCGATTCAAACAAGGCAGAAAGTGACGGTGGAGCAATCATATCCAAAAAAGATTTAACAGCAGAAAACTCCAAATTCACAAACAACAAGGCTAATAATGGTGGGGCGGTATTTACTACAGAAGATGGAGTATTTGATAAATGTATATTCACAGGTAACAATGCTAAAAGCGGAGGAGCTATCTATTCCAATGGTGTAAAACGTACATTGATAAATGACTGTATTTTAAACAACAATGTAGCTTCTTCCGGTAGTGGAGGAGCTGTTTATTCATACAAATGGACTCATGTAGATAACTCCACATTCACAGGCAATACTGCAGACGGTAAAGGTGGAGCAATCTATACAGATTACATCAGCTTCGGAATTAACGGTCTGTTCCAGTCAAATACTGCTAAAGATCATGGTGGAGCTATTTACACATCCACAATATCAAATGACATCACAAATGTAAAATTCATTGGAAATAAGGTAACCGCTGATTTTGGTGGTGCGCTTTATATCAACAATAAATGTAAAGACATAACATTCAAATCATGCAGTTTCATAAACAATTCAGCTACAGCCGGTGACGGTGGAGCAATACACAGTGACAGCAGTTCCACTAATCTCAAATTCCTTCAGTGCACTTTCACTGGAAATACTGCGGCAGGAGGTAAAGAAAGACGTTATGGTGGTGCAATTCGTTCAAATGGTGTTGTAAACATAGATAATTGTACATTTGCCAATAACTGGGCTGAAAACTATGGTGGTGCAATATATACAGAAAAAGCAAATGAGATAAAAAATTCCGTTTTTATTTCAAATCAAATTAAAAACGGTGGAAAAAGAGACGGTGGAGCAATTTACATTAATAAAGAGTGTACTATAAATATAAATGGTTGTTATTTTGAATTTAATAATGGTGTGGAACGTGGTGGAGTACTCTACACAGATTCTAAAAATGCTCATTTAAGATTAACCAATAATGCATTCATAGGAAATTCTGCAAGCGGTCAGGGAGTGACTGTTTTCAATAGTGGTTATTACGATGCTGTCAACAATAATTGGTGGGGTGCTAATGGTGTTCCTCTTGGAAACCAATTGAAAGAGTACCATACCTTTGGAAGTAACACTGATAAAAACGATGACAGTCCTGTCAGCGTAAGTGTTTCTGGTGATAAAAACTCATATGTTGATGTAAAAGCATCTATCAAGATATCATTCACAGGCAATGTTCCATATTATACATTCGATAAAATATCATATTCATCAGACAAAAAAGGTGTTTTTGTTGACAAGAAAGTTAACGGAAATTTCCTGGAACTAAAATATATTCCAAACGAGACTGGAATTCATAAAATTACTATTTCAGTCGGCCAGTTCCAAAAATTAACATTTGAAACCACTGCTTCATATATCAGTGTTTACGGTTATGATTTAAATAAGGTATTCGGTGAAGATAAATATTATTCTGCTGTATTTAAAGATTCAAAAGGTAATTTCTTGGCTAATGATACTGCAGTAAAGTTCAACATTAACAATGTCAACTATACTGGATATGTTACTAATGGTATTGCTAGTCTGTATGCTAATTTGCAACCTGGCAATTACACTGTTAAAGCAATAAATCCTGTTACCAATCAAACTTTCACAAATAAGCTGAATATTAAAGAAAGAAATATGCTGTTCAACATCAATGATCCTTATGTTGTCCAGTTCAACAGTCAATATGCAACAAACAGCAGCAATGTTACATTCACAATAAATGGTAAAACATTCAACAGCAACATTTCCGAAGATGGTATTGCTTACTTCAGACTCAATGTTGCTGCGGGAAAATACACTGTTACAACCAAATTCGGAGATATTGTCATACAGGAAAACATTACAGTTTCAAATAAATTTTCCAATATGGATTTGGGATTGAATGATGCAAGCTATGGTTCATTCCTGCCTATAAGCGGTAATGAAACATTCACAATTAAGAATCTGACCATGGTCAGTTCTCTTGGAGATAATCTCTATAGATATGTTTTACCTCAGGGTGAGGCTTTCATATTATACAATGTCACAGCCTCAAATACTGCTGAGCTGACTAATGTTTTAAGAAAAATATCTGCCAAGGAGTTCAGAGCAGATGTTATTATCATCAATCTTAAAAAGGAAACTTATAAGGTCACTGATAACTTCTGGAGAGACCAGGAATGGTATTATCTTATTCATTTAACTCATGGAACTTTATTCATTAATGGTAATGGAGCTACTTTAGATGACGGTTATCACCATAATTTCATGGCTTTGGAACCAAGTACTCGAACAATTATTAATAATGTGACATTTAAGAAATTTTATCGTGTATTTTCAAGTGCTGGTGACGTCAGCTGTACCAATTCAGTATTTGTAGAAAACAACGCTAAATTTTTCCAAACAAAAACACCGGCTTCTGTAATCTACAATAAATACAAGGCTTCATTTGAAAACTGTATTTTTGATCATAACAAAAACGATGATGTGACTTTCGGCAGCCATGATGAAAACACTATGGGTGGTGTTTTATATGGTGAAAAGAATTCAGTAACCAATTTCATAAAATGTCAATTTAAGGCTGAATCAGATAATGTGCGTGCCGTTGATAAAAGTATGATTGTAGTTTATGATGATGATTTCAATGCATATAATCATATTGTTGCAAACGGTTATCTTGAAACCGCTGCAAGTATAAGCATAATGAAAACAGGTTCATATAATAAAAATAATACATTAACCTACAATATTTCTTCAGTTGATGAACTTTTAAAATGGAATAGATTAAAAGATGGTAAATTCTCTTTAATATATAGATTATATAATGTTTTAGATGATGCTACAGCATATGTATTCAATTTGGCTCCGGGCGTATATAATGCAAAATATGAACATTACCGTGATAAACATCAGGATGAATGGAGAACTGATTATCAAGGTTTAATGCCTGCCATTGTTCAGAATGAATACTTGGTTGATGTAGGTGCTAAGCCTGTTGTTATAAACGGTCATGGAGCTACAATAGCTTATCCGGATGCTTTAGTATTTAATGATTATCATTTTGCATATGTTCCAAAATCAGGGTCATTAACTTTAGTTAATATGACCATTAAAAATTTCAACACAGCTATTATTAACTATGGAACATTTATTGCGATAAATTGTACATTTGAGAATAATAGAATTAACCACATTAGTAAAACCGGAGATTTCGGTGGTGCTGTTAGAAACTATGGTCATGTTTATTGCTATAATTCCACATTTAAAGATAACGGAGCTAATGCAGGTGGTGCATATTACAGTGATGACTCTGCAAACGCTCTATTTTCAAACTGTACATTTTCAAACAATAAAATTGTATCCAAATTAGTTTGGAAAAATGGAAATCCAAGCAATTTGCACATCACTGGAAACTCAGTTGTTAAATTAGTAAATTGTAAAGGTATTGGTAAAGACAGTATTAAACTAGATAAGAGTGGTATTTGCTTAACTAGAGATTCTCTTGGTTATAGTGTATACAATGCAGTAGTAGACAGCATTTCATCTTTGATAAAAGTTTCCAAAATTGTTAAAAACAATAAGGAATATGATATTATCAATGTAACTTTCAAACCTGGAAGTTATGCTATCTTCCCGGATTCAAATACATTATTTGAAATGGATTATGGAATGTTGATTTTAAACGGTAACGGTGCAAGGGTTTTTGTTTCAAATCCAAAAGATAGTGACGAAACCAAATTCTTAACAACCACTTCACGTTCTACAGTCAATATCGTAAACTTGTCCATTGAAGGATTTAACATGGCAATAATCAATTCCGGATCTTTAACAATCACTAATTCATCATTAAATAACAATAGGGTGGATTATAATTTCAAAGAAGATTATGGTGGTGCTATCGTTAATAAAGGCGGTATTTTGAATGTTTTAAATACTACATTTAACGGCAATTATGCAAAATATGGTGGAGCTGTTTACACTACTAGTGCTACTCACTTTATTATATCCACTTTCACAAACAACTATGGATATAATAGTAAATCAAATGTGGATATTTATAATAAGCAAGGTTCCGTTGAAATTGTTTCTGTTACTAATATAATACCTAAAATTACTGAAAAAAATCCTGCACCTGCTTGGAAAGTTCAAATGCTTGAAACTGGTATATTTTTAGTAACTTTAGCTGTTACTATGGGTTCCAGTTGGGCAATTAGTGCAACAGGTGTTGCGGCTGCGAATTTGATATCAATGGGTGCCGGTGCTCTTATTGGCGGTAGTTTTGGTGCTTTGGAAGGATTTATCTATTCCAATGATCATCAGGATTACAGCAGCTTCTGGGTAAGAGTATTAAAAGGTGTAGCTAACGGTATCAGTTTTGTTCCATATGGGGCAGCAGCTAATAAATTAGCACCAATTACAGATCAGTTAATTAAAAAAGCTGCTCTTGATAAAATCTATGCTAAATTTGTTCAACAGACTGTTAAATTAGCTAAAGAGCAGGTCACTGCAATGAGTAAGAAGAATTCATACGAAATCATGAAAATATTTTAGGGAATTAATTGTATACAATTAATATCCTTTCTTTTTTTTATTTTTAAATCAATATTATTTCATAATATAGAATGACTGCATTTTTAATTGGTTTTCTTTGGATTATAAAGCATTTTTTTTACATCAAAATATTATATAAATTACTATTTCAGATTTAATTAAACTTTTTAAAAATAATTGTTTTGAATGTCCCTTCTAAAACATTCGATAACAAAAAGTTTGGTAATTAACTATACTAGCACCTTTTAATGAAAGCAATAGCTTTATTTGACTTATATAATTTTTTCATTAAATATATTTTCATAATGTTATTTTGTGTAGAATATCAAATATTTTACGGGCATTATAGGAGAAAAATTATGAAGCTTAAAAAAATAATGCTTGTCAGCATATTGCTGCTGGCTATTTTAACAATTGGTGCTGTTAGTGCAGAAGACAATGTAACTTCTGATAAACTGGCAATTGAGGAAATTTCATCTGATGAGATTTCAATTGAACAAAATGATTATGTATCAAAGGATTATAACACGTCTATTGATGTAACAATCCCAGATAAAATCATTACTAATGGTAAAGAGTATTTTGATGAGGAAATGAGCATAGACTTGCCGGTGGATGTTGATGAATATAATATGAACGTTTACTTTGATGACAAGGTCTACAGAACTTTTGATTCAGAATACAGTATATTCCAATATATTGACTTAGATGATGAATTCTATGAATTTATAGGCAATCCTGGTTATCATGAATGGAAAGTGGAATTTTTAGGGGATGGAAAATACAATCCTATGACTCTTGGAGGAAAATTTTTCTATTCTCAAATAGACATTGACTTTTCAGAGGAAACAGATTCAGATTATGTGCCTATTGATATATATGCTCCAAAAGGAGCTAACGGATATGTCACAGTTAACATAAATGGCAAACAGGTAACTCGTCAAAAATTCAAGGATAAAGACTGGGATGATGATTATGCCTGGATGAGTCTGAATGTCTATACTGGCATAAAAGAAAAGCAATTCGGACTTTATCCGTACATTATATCCTACACTGGCGATAATAAATTGTATGATTTTGTAAAAAACGGAACATTTAACTATCATTATACTTTTGATGTTTACTGTGATGAAGAGATAGATATTGGACGTTCAACAGATCTTTGTATTGATCTTCCTGAGGATGTTAAAGGAAAAGTTGATATCACTATTGATGGTGTCACTGAAACTGTCGTTGCAGAAGAAATCATTCGAAAGGAAATCGAGGGACTGGATTTGTTCAACCACACAATAGTTGTCAGATACTATGGAGGCAACTATCCTGAAAATTCAACAACACTCAATTTGTATGTCCGTGAATATTGGGATATAGAAAGCTATGTAGACTATAAGCATAATGTAATAGTCAACCTGACAATGAACAAGAATGCGAAAGGAAAACTCGTTGTTAAACTTGACGATAAGGTAATTGCATCAGCAAATTTTGTTGATGGTGTTGCAAGTGCAAAATTACCTATTTTACCTCTTGGAGAACACTATATTATATGTGAATATCAGGGAAGCGACTATAAAATTGAACCAAAAGAAGAATATGTTCAAGTAACTCCTGTCGTAACAATTCCAGACATGCGTGTAGGGGATAATAAGTACCTGGAAATTGAATATCCATCAGATGCAACCGGTGATTTGGAGGTATTAATTGATTATGAAGAATGTGATGTTGAGTTTAAAAACGGAAAGGCAAGAGTGTCTCTAGCTTATTTGGATGTTGGTTTATGGGATGTAGAAATTATTTATGAAAACGGAAACTATCCTGATTATGGCGATGATTTTGAAATAGATGTGAAAAAATTACTTCCAAAAATAACTCCAACATTTCCTAATACACTGACTGTAGGAGAAAAAGCAAAATTCACATTCACCCTGCCAAAAGATGCAACTGGAGAAATGCAAATAATTATTCTTGTCGATGGAATGTATGGTGAAGACTGGGATGACGGATATGGTGATATAAATTCAGGCAAAGCCACAGTGTATGTCACTCCCACAAAAGCTGGGACCTGGTCATTAAATTATCTCTACGATGGTGATGACAAATATGACATGGTAAGTGAAGCTGTCATGGTGACTGTTTCACCTGCAATAAAAAAAATCACAGGAAACACAAATGTCAACATGTACTACTATGACGGACACACATACAAAGTACGTGTAAGAGGTGATGACGGTCAATTTGTTGGTAAAAACCAAATCGTGCTTATTAAAGTTGGAAAAACATTATTCAGAGTAAAAACCAATGCAAACGGCTGGGCAATTCTCAAAATACCGTACACAATCACTCCAGGAAAATACATAATAACTACAGCATATGCCGGACAAACCGTTAAAAACGTTTTAAATGTCATCCAGGTGCTTAAAACACCGAAAACTGCAACAGTCAAAAAATCAGCAAAAATACTTTTACTAAAAGCAGTACTCAAAAAAGGCAAAGTACCGATTGCAGGAAAAATAGTTAAATTCAAAGTGAACGGTAAAATCTACAGTGCAAAAACCAACAAAAACGGACTTGCAATTGCTAAAATCAACAAAGCCGCAATCAACAAACTGAGCATCAGAAAATATATCGTTCAAACAATATATCTGAAAGATATTGTAAAATCAACATTAATCGTTAGACGTTAGAGAAACACACACTCTAACACTTTTTATTTTTTTTTGAATAATCTTCATATTTTAACAAATAATATATATCAAAATTACATATTTGAAAGATTAATATTGAACTGATTTGATGTCATAAATGTATTTTTAATAGGGGTTTGTCAAAAAATGCTTAGGAAAAACCCAAAAATAATACTCGTTCATAAAAATACTGCCTAAAAGATATAAAGCCTGATGCGGGAAAATTATGGGGCTTTGCCATTGGATATATTATGGCATATGTAAGATATTATATCCTGGAATTGACAGTTTGGACTATTTTTTATATGAATTTTATAATACGCAACATTCCGTGCGCAAAACATTCATTACCGAAGGGGATTTGGCTAAAATGGTTAAGACATTCAACGGTGATAAAAAAAACCAGGGATTGGACTAAATTTACCTCTAAAAAACAATTCAACATTGACTTTAAGGAATACATTGATCGCAAATGGATTGATGATGAAGTTTCAAAAGCAAAATTCTTTGAGTTTTGCAATTCTCAAGATAAACTTATTATAAAACCAAACGGAGGTTCACAAGGTAAAGGCATATTCTTTGCAAAGGTGGAAAGTGACGATGAGATAGAAGCATTATATAAAAAAGTGCAAGATAGGAGATATATCATTGAAGAGGTTATAACACAGAATTCCAAGCTTGCAACTCTGCATCCTCAATCTATAAACACTTTAAGAATCTACACTACTAGGAGCCTACGTGATGGAAAGCTCCATATTACATGTGCCGTCATAAGGATTGGGAGGCGAAATTCCAGAATAGATAATTACAGTTCAGGAGGGATGGTTGCGGAAATAGATATTGACAACGGAATCGTAAAAGTAGAGCTGTAGATGAATCCGGAAACGAATTCTTAAAACATCCAGATACTGGCATAGATATAAAAGGATTTGAAGTCCCGGAATGGGAGAATGTAAAGAAAATGGTTTTAAAAGCCCATGGGACGGTAAAAGACTTTGACTATATATCATGGGATGTTGTGGTTCGAGAAAACGGCAGCATCACATTTTTGGAAGCCAATCTTTTTGGAGGGGTCCATATTCAGCAACAACCTTCCATGACTGGAAAAAAGAAGATATATGAAAAACTCATGTAATGCATAAAAATTTAACCAAAGATGGATATATCCATGTTTTAACATATGCTATCAAAAATACTTTTTTTTGTTTAAAACAATTGTCGCCTTTGAAATATGAAACTATTTTTCGAGTTACTGATTGTTAATGCTCGTTTTACTTGGAACCAATTATTAAAAAAATATCAGAAAACATTTAAATTATTCAAACAACATCGATATACAGATTACAATGTAATCAGAAAACATTCGATAAAAACTAAAACAATGCAAGAGTATGGAATAACATTCCGGGAATTAAGAGATGGAAAAGTTGGAGATAAGTTCACTGCAAATGCTAATCCTGATGATGATACTTATATGTTGGATGAAGCAGAAATTTTGTTTGTAGATGGTAGGTCAGTATTTGTTTGTGTAACATAAACTATTAAAACAGTGGAAAACATAAATTCAATTGTACATATTGAACATGTGGATTTATTTTAATTTATGCTTGCATTAGTATAATGGGATGTCTAAATTAGTGAATCTTGTGCATTCCATTATTTTTTTACATTATTTTTGTATTGAACGAGATTGCTTTTTTATTTCCTTTTAATATAGATAGATGTAACATATTGCGACATTTTCTTTGAAGTTACATCTCCAATGCTACTTTCATTAATATTTTGTTAGGTTTTTAGTTTAGGTATTGTTTTAATTAATCATCTCAGTGAAAATTGTAAAGTCAAATATTGTTTTAGAAATGCTTATTATATTCATCAGATATACATAAGAATAACACTACTTATGTGGGGGGGAAAATATGAAAAAAAGATATTTTTTGATATTAAGCATGATATTTGTTATTTTAAGTATATCTTGTGTAAGTGCAGTTGATAATGACACTGATATATTTAAAGAACAAAATAATGATGTCATTTCTATTAATGAAGAAGATAATGCCAGTCTTTCAATTTCTGATGAAGAAAATGAACCTGTGGCTGTAATTAGTGAAAACAATTCTACTATCTTAACTGTAACAAACGATGGCGAGGTATTGGCAAGTGAGAATAATGCTACTATATTAACAGTTTCATCATCTGATAATGTTTTATCAAGTTCTGTATCTGTTAGTAGTGTTGTAAGTAAATACAAAGTTCCAACTAAAAAACAAAGAACATTCAATATAGGTGGTTTTAAAACTGTTCTTTCAAATGCTCAATACAAAAAACTTTTTTTAATCAGCAGTATTGAAGATATTTGGTTCGATGATGGTGATTATTATACTCCTGGAACTAAATATTATGGATATGACCAATATAAATCAGGTTTAAGAACTTATGTAACAGTTAAAACTAATAAATATGTTAAAGTAAAGCTTAAAGCTGGTAAAAAGACTTATTATAAAAAATCTCGTGTTTATATGTTGTTTTCATATGGTCAGGGACAATCTGGTGTAGCTTATAAACATATGGTTCAAGTAATACATTACTATGGCTATTTTAACCGTTACTATGATTATGTTAAAGTTCTTGGAAAAAATGCCAAATACTTTGGTAAATGTAAATGTAGTGGTTCTTTCACCAAATTAAACAAATCTAAGCTTTATAATATACCATACATTTATAAAAAGTTTTCAATATAATGATGCAATAGTAATTGTTTAAATTTTTGATTTAAAATAAAATTGAGGTTAATCCTCATTTTTTATTCTATTTTTTGCTTTAAGTTTGTTAATCACTAAATGTACAAATTTTATTGGAGTTATATAGTTTTGAATAATTCCTTAGAAAACATTCGATAAAAACATAATGTGTCATCAACACAAAGTCAACAACATTTATGATTAATTCAATGATAAAATTAAAATAGTATATTATATCTCTTCTATTCTTTTTAGGTATTCTTCCAATGAGATTTCACCAGATACTAATTTATGATCTAAATCAAAAACAGCTTGATCATTACAACACCCATCACCAAATGGAAAAATAATCTCTTCATCCTCTTGAGAAGTCATTTTTTAATCCTCCTAAAAGACATATATTTATTTAGTAATTTATTAGATTTATAGTTATCCCATATATTATTTGCAGCATTATAATTTTCACTACCTTCATCACGTAATCCCGTTTTGAATAATTCCTTAGAAAACATTCGATAAAAACTCTAATAACACCAATATTGATGTTACAGATTACAAGCTTAATGAGAACGGAACATTGGACATAGAAGGAATTGCAAGCACAATAAACAAAGACTTGCAGCTTGAGGCTAATGTTTTCTAAGGAAATGTTCAAACAAAATCTTTTGCTATGGCTATTTATTAAATTTAACTATTTTTAAACAGAATTAAAAATTCAAAACTAACTTTCATCAAAAAATTTCAATTCAACAAAGTTTTTGAAAGATTCCCGATAAATGATAAATATATTTAAATAACAAGAAAAACATAAATTTAATTTAATCTATGTAATTTATTTTTAGCATTATATAATTCGATAATCTTTTTTTACAACTACACGAAAGTAACATCCGTTGCTTTTATTTTAATTCCATAGGTTTAATTAAATTAACGAATAAAATAAGGGGGAAATTAATTTTGAAAAGAATAATCTACATATTTATATTGTTTTCTTTGTTAATGTTGAGTCTTGGTGTTGTGTCTGCAGATGAAAACATGACAACACATAATATGCCTTTAAGTGATTTAGGTGAAAATGCAATACAGACAGACGCTTCAAATAATAATAAATTAGTTTCAGAGGATTTTGCCAATACTCAAAATGATGTTTCAAACAATTCCCATATCAAGTATGTAGAAGGAAATACCTTCAAGGATATTCAAGATGCAATTAATTCAGCATCAGAAAACGACACACTCATCCTTAACGGAACATACATCGGAAATGGACAACATATTGTTGTCAATAAAAGCATTACAATCACAAGCGAAAACAACAATGGAATAATCGATGCAAACAAAACAAATAGATGCTTATATATCTCAGCAAACAACGTAATACTAAAAAACATAAGCATAACAAACGGCTTGAGAGATTGGAATATGCAAGTCCCAGCTTTTTCAGAAAACAGAATAGAAGGTGATACTCTTGATGCAGGCTCTGCAATTTATTGGGCAGGTAACAATGGCCAACTAATCAATTGCAAAGTTCATGACAATCTTCATGCACATGATGGGCATGAAGGCAATTGCGTTTATTGGGAAGGTTTAAACGGTTCCATAATCAATTCATCCTTCTACTCCAATTATTATTATAATATGATTGATG
The DNA here is from genome assembly GCF_946184425.1 of uncultured Methanobrevibacter sp. Taxonomy (GTDB): domain Archaea; phylum Methanobacteriota; class Methanobacteria; order Methanobacteriales; family Methanobacteriaceae; genus Methanocatella. Next base: position 14,718 of record NZ_CAMHFP010000007.1, read on the forward strand.
GTATAAAAACAGAATATCCCATTGTAAGTGGTTTTATTCATGGCCATTATGAAGGCAATATTTGGCAAGATTGCTATTTTGATAATGTAACCATTAATGCAAAATCAAAATTAACATTTAATAAAATCGTTGTATATAATGATAAAATTTCCTTTAAGATAGTTAATGAAAACAACATACCATATATAAATGATTCGATAAAAATCCACATATACAATAACGGTTATGATTGCATATTTAATGCCAAAACAGATGAAAACGGTTTTTCAAGCATTACATTACCTTCAAATTTAACAGTGGGAAAATACAATATTGAATTCTATGCAAAAGTATTGAAAGGAAGAACCTATGGTGGACTGCCACCTAATGAAATACTCCTAGATGAATATTATGCTAATGAATCAATAATGAATTCTTCAATTAGTGTAGTTAAAAGTACTGCTATTTTAAAATCAAGTAACTTAATCCTGCGATTCGATTATTCTAATCCATATTTTACCGTTAAGTTATTAGATAACAAGAATAATCCTATCAAAGATTCAAAAATCAAAATAAACATATACAACAAAAACAAACTAATCAAAACATACTATATAACCACTAATTCCCAAGGAATTGCTAAATTACCATTCCTTTTATACGTTGGAAACTACAAACTGCATATCTACTCATTAAACAAGAACTACAACACCAAAGAAATAACTAAAATTATCAGAATAACTAAAGCGCCAACAATAATCAAAACACAAAGCATAGTCAAAAAGAACAAAGCATTTAAAATACAAATATTAAACACAATCAAAAATCCAATCCAAAACATATTATTAAAAATCAAAGTCTTTACTGGAAAAACCTACAAAATATACAATGCAAAAACCAATTCTAAAGGATTTGCAATACTAAACACCAAAAACCTAAAAATAGGAAACCACAAAATCCAAATCACAACAACAAACCCAAACTGGCAAATAAACAAAAAAACAACACTAAAAATAACCAAATAAAAAAAATACTCCACCCATCACCATTATAAAACCATAAAAGTTAATAAAAAAAATATGAAATAAATCAAAAAATCCACACCCTTATTTAAATAAGAATTTCAATCCAACAAAGTTTTTGAAAAAGTCATTTAAGTAGGGTATTAAATTAAATTATATTCTTTTCCAGCCAAAAATACATTAATTACTATTGTAAATTCCTGATTTTTAACTTCTTTTTCATTATTATTTATCAACAAATTTTTCATCCGGGACATATAAATTTCCTTTAATTTTTTAGGATTGGTCTTGATATATGCCTCATGAACCTGATTTTTGCTACGTCCCTGAAGCGCATCGATATATTCGGCGGATAATCCGATATTTGATGCATGAAATTTTCTCAAGGAGTGAGATTTGAAAAATCTATATCGTCCCTTAAAACCCCAGTTCATCAGTTTTGAATAATTAATTAGAAAACAATCGATAAAAACAAAATATGATGTTTGAATATTGAAAAAAAAGAAAAAAAGAAAATGGTTTATTCCATATCACCATTTTCAGTATATGGTCGGTTGTTAATTATATCTATCATCCTTTGACCATCTGATTGTCCGCCTCTAACAATACCATTATCATCGTACCATACGTTTAATTCTTCATCATAGTATAAATTAGGGCCAGATCCTTCAGAAAGGTTTGTTGAACTGGATGAACTAGTTGTGCTTGCTGATTGAGATGGGGTATTATATTTTGCAGTACTTGCAGTGGAATTTGCAGTGACTTTTTGGGTTGTTGTTGTGTTTCCATCTTGGATGTTAATAGTTGTTTTAGCATTACAACCATTGTATTTATTGTTACCTCCATAAGTTACACTTACTTCGTGATTTCCTTTGTCTTCATTGTTTAATGAAAGACCAGCTTTACCGCTGTTGTCTGTAATAACGGAGAAATTTTGTTTTTGTCCATTACCAACAAAAGTAATGTTAACAGTTTGGTTTGCAATCGCATTTCCTTTTGCATCTTTAAGTTCAAATTGCACTATATCCCCATTTTTTAAGTTTGCTTCACTTAAAAAATTGATTTGGGTATTTAGTTTACCATCTTGTGTAGTAGCTTGTGGTTGTGTAAACATAAATGCTGCTACAACTGCTATGATGATTACAACTAAAATAGCAATAATTATATTTTTATTCATATTTGACCTCCTTATTTTAATATTAGATAGATTTAATTAATATATCTTTTTATTATCTATGAAAAAAATTAGAAAATTCTATTGATTTATATAAATTAATAAAATAAAGTTATAATTAATTCAATTATGTTTTGAATAATTCCTTAGAAAACATTCGATAAAAATTTGTGGTAGCTTTATCAGATGCAGTTTTTGTTGTGGAGTGCGGTATTGAAAGTGGAACAATGCATACAGTTGATTTTGCAAGTAGATATAATAAAACAATTTTCACATATGTTCCAGAAGAAATTCCTGAAGGATCATTTGATGGAAATGAGTTCATATTGAAAAATAAAGAAAATTCAATAGAAGTAACAAACATTGAAAAATTCTTAAATGATTTATATAATCAAAAAAGTAAAAAACAATCTTTTCAATCAAAATTAATGTAGCATTTACTTAAATAATTAAATGATATTAGTTACATACATAATTGTAACTAATTGGGGGTTTAAATATGGATAGAAAATTGATTATATCAATTCTTGCCTTGGTAAGTGTACTTGTTTGCATTTCACCTATTGTGGCAGCTGAAAGCAATGCGTTGTCTGATTATGTATTACTGGATTTCAATCCTTTCGGCGGATCAGATGATTCAGCATTGAAAATTGAAAACATTTCTTTGATAAAACTTAAAACAGAGCATACTGATGTTAGCGGAAATACAGATAAGAAAACTGAATATTATCTGAAACTGAATGTTTCCAAAGACGGAGATTCAATGGGCAATTACTCAATTGAAATTAACTGTCTGGATAAAAACAACAAATCCGTTAAAAAAATCAAATCATATGTTGATAAGAAGGGAGATATCAAAATCAACCTGCCTGGTGTTAAAAACGTAAAAAGTGCCAATGTAACCATCTACGGAAGCGACGGGTCTAAAGTAATCTATAATAAAATGGTTGATGTTAAAGTAAAAGAAAAAGTTACCAAAGATGAACCGAAACCCGAAACAACTTCAACATCTTCATCAAGTTCATCATCAGGCCAGACCTACTGGGCAAGTTCAAATTCAAATAAATTCCACTATCCTGGCTGTGAATGGGCTCAGAAAATCTCAGGCAAAAACAAAGTTGTTTTCAACTCAAGAGATGAGGCCTTAAACGCAGGATATCAGCCATGCCAGGTATGCGGTCCTTAACAGGATTGCATCTTTTTTTATTTTTTTTATACTAATTTTTATTACTGACTTACAACAATATTATATTATCAAAACAATATTGTTAGAGGTGTAGTATTAATGGATAAATGTCCAAATTGCGGTGTTGATGTTAAATCATCAGCAAAACGATGCACTAAATGCGGTGCAGATTTAACCAAAAAAACTAATTCTTCTTCAAAACTCATAATAGGAGTAGTTGTTGTAATAATTATCATTGCAATAGCAGGTGCTTTTGCAAGCGGTGTTTTCAACAGCAATACTCAGGATAAGGTTCCTGTAAAAGAAGATACTCATGTAGAAACAGTTGAACCTGCAGCTGATAATGATTCAAGTTCAGATTCATCAGCAAACACAGAATTCTGGGCCAGTGCAAAGGCTGAAAAGTTCCACACTCCAGACTGCGAGTGGGCTCAGAAAATCAGCGACAGCAATAAAATTATCTATCACTCACGTGATGATGCTATTGAAGACGGTAAAGTGCCATGCAGTGTCTGTAATCCTTAAAGGGTGATTATAATTTCTCTTAAAAATCAGAAGGAATGTCCGGTCTGCGGAAAGATATATGATGAGTCACATAACTTCTGCAGTGAACACCGGGAGCTGATTGAACTTGAATATTCCAGAAATCTTGTTAAAGTCTGCCCTACATGCGGCATCAAATACACAAAGGATGACAACTTCTGCAGCGAACATAAAAAGCTGACCAGACTAATTTATGTTGATAATCTGGTTAAAATATGCAATCAGTGCGGTACAAAATATTCTGCGGCCTATGAGTACTGCCGCAAATGCAACTCCCCATTGACATATATCACAGACACTCCAAAAATCAGGGATATCAAAACACACCCTAACAGTTACTATAACTTCAAGGATTATTCCAACAGATTTAATGAAATATCACAGCTCTTATCATCTGAAAACATAAGCAGGCTTGACAGCTTCGCTCTTACAGAGACACAGTTCGACGGGATTATAGAAAACATCAAAAAAACATACAGGATGATTCTGGACAATCTGATTGATGAATACAGAATGGATTTTGAATCTCTCTCCACTGTTGAAAAGATACTTCTTTTTTCCAAATCCTTTGTCAAAACAGAATACAAAGAAGGCGGAGGAGATTTGGGTAATTTCGCTTTTAATGAAATCTACATTGATGACCGGGCGAGCAGAGCCTTGCAGATAACAACAATAATTCATGAACTTTCCCATTTTCTTTTAGCAGAAATACTGGAACAGATTGTATCAATACTTCTCAATACAGATAAAACTGATGCAGTTGAAGCATTTGTATGCTACACTCTTGTAAATGATTCATTTAATTATCTCGTTGATGAATACTGCGCTCATACTGTGGAGGGAAGATATGCTCTTCTGGGCTATCAGGATTACGGGTCATATGAAGACAAATTAAAGGAATTTGAAGATAAAGACCCCGGTTTGATTGAAGTTGCAAATGGAATAGGAAACACATTTGCATGTTACATTAAGAAAATTATAAGTTCATTTATTACAGAAGACCTCAGGGAAGATATTAAAGATGAATTCAGCAAGATCAATGATCCTCCTAAATTTTCACAGCTTAGATATGAAACCAGGGAACTGTATGAATGGGAACGCTTTTCACAGGCATTGAAAATCATTTTAACAAAAAAACTGGATGATATATTAAACAACAATGATGATTTTGAAAATTTAAATAAATATGCAGTAAAATTCAGGAAAAATAACAGTTAGGTGCTAAAATGGACAGTCAGGATTTTTTAAAAGAACTAATTTTAAACTTGGAAGATGGTGATGCTGAAGTTAATAATCTGGCATTTAAAGACAATGAAAAGGATGCGGCAGCATTAATCAATGAATTTGACTCTTCCAAAATGATACTGACCGTCTCATCCAAGTATCTCAACGAAAACATCTCAGATTTACAGGTTAACCGTTATCTTAAAGCAATAATTTCTCTTCCGATATATCATGAGCAGGACAATCTGGTAATGCTTACATTTGATTCCAAAAAAACTGACAATGAATGTCTCGTTATAGATGAATCAGACAGTCTGATTCACAGGAAAGATTCCAATGACTGGACTTTCATTAAAAATGAACTGATGGAAAATATATGTGAAAGCTATCATAATTTCAATGAAAGCGATATTGCCCTTAAAGCGGATATAAGTGAATTTTCATCATCAATCTCACAACAGCTAAAATCAGATGCTGAATCAGAACTTTTAACTCTCAAATCAAAATCGCCACGCATCAATCCTCGAAAAAACAGGGTTATTTCAGATTCAATAATAGATGATATGCTTTCCTTGAAGGAACAGTCCATCAGGTCTCAAATCTCAAAGCATAGCGTCAGATTAGATGATATTGCAGATGATAAAAGCATCAATTTCACATTCCTGAGCAATGCAATGTATTCCAAAAAAAGGCAGAACCCTGAAAATCTGCTTTACAGGGACAATAAGCGGATTATTGATGGGGATGTAATATTCAGAAAACTGGGAAAGATTGCTGATTTAAAAAACATTGACTTTAAAAACGACAAGGACACAATTCTTATAGCAACATGCAAAAGCTGCACATCAAAATATGTAAACTACAATCACGACATTGACAGTTTCAACGGTGAAATATTCATAGAAATAGACAATATCAATGAAAGTGTACTTAAGGAATACCTGTATGAATATCTCTCATCAGATAACGGTCTTGATGAAATCAGATACTTTTCAAAAGACAACTACTACATAACACCTGAAAACATCAAACAGGTTAAAATTCCGGTTCCTCCCCTTGAGATTCAAAAGGAAATTGTCAAGGTGGCGCGTGAAAGCAGGGAATTTTTCAAAACTGTTGAACTTCTCAAAAAACAGTTCAATTCAAATATCCTGGACTACAAGCACATGAAAGCTTCCCTTGATGAGCTTAAAGGTGATATAAAAATAGATTCCGAGTCAGGTGAAGTAACAAAGATGTCCAGAAGCTGGAGACATGTATATAAAGGACTCATCTGGCCTCTTGCGATATCATATCTTTCAGCAACAAAAGGTGGTTTTGAACTGGTTGAGAAAAAGGACAATTACCTTGTTTTATTTGAATTTATAGCCGCATTCAATTCAATCATTCTTTTAAGCGGTCTTCCTGAAGATGTCTATAAAAAGAATTTCAAAAAAATCTGGAATGCCTTCAACTTCAATGTATATAAAAATATGACTTTCGGAAACTGGGTTTATCTGTCCAAAAACCTTGCTGATGTATACAGAAACAACAATTTCACATCACAACTGGATGAGGAACTTTTTGAGATGATATCTTCAGATAAGATACTGGATGCACTTGAAAAGGCCAAGGATTTGAGAAATGAGGAGCATCACGGATCACATTCAAATTCATTTGAAGCGGAAAAAATAATAGAAAAACTTGACGGGTATCTGGATGACATATTTGATATTCTGGAAGTGTATTCAAACTATAAACTGATTTATGTTACCGGCGACGTTGATACATCCAAAAGAAACTATAATCACAGAGTAATTCTTCTAAATGGTCCATGTGCACAGCCGATTTATGACAATATCATCTTTGACAATGTCCTTTTCGGTGACTCACTGTATCTTTACAATCCGAAAAACAATAAAAAACTACTCATTAAAGATAATCTGATGAAATTCAAACCTGTTGATGATAACAGAAAACGATGGGCTCTGTTTATTTATTATTCATGTGATAAAAGTGAATATAATGCATTTTACAAATGCTTCCAGTCAAATGAAAAAGACGTAAAAGAAAGCATCACTTCACTGAAAAAAGATATTTTGCTTTAACTTACTTCAAAAACCAAAAACTATTTATAATATAATAGTTAATATTAAATGATACAACAGAAAATGTATCTATTTTACCAGAATAGAGGTGCCGTCATCATGGAAAGTAAAGTTAATTTAAATGTATTATTTAATTCCAAAATGCATGTAAAATCATTATATGTCTGTAAACTACTTTTTAGCAAAGAATTGGAGGCATATCAATGATGGGATTTTTTGATGTTTTAATTATCATCCTGTTTATCTTTGGAATCATTTCAGCATGTAATTCTCTTTTCAATGATACTCCTCAGACCAATAAAAAAATGAAATCCTACAGAAGACCAAACAATTCAAGAATTGAAAGTGAAGAGCACTATAATGACTATGATCCGAGCTGGGATGATGCATACTTTGAAAAAACTGGTATTGAGCCATGGTTTGATGATAACTCAAAAAGATAAGGAGACGTTAAAGTGATTGAATGTATTATTTGCGGTGAAAAAGTCGATGAAGATGATGTTTTCTATGAATGTCCGTTCTGCGGAGAGACAATAAATAACGACGGACTGTGGAGATGCGAGTCCTGTGATACTGTTCTTGACTGGCAGGGCTATGAATGGGAATGTCCTTACTGCCAGAACACCGGAATCACAGAAGAAATATCTGAAAGAGAAGAAGTTGAGACATGTCCTGAATGCGGATCTGAAGACTACGACGGATACTGCTATGAATGCGGATATCCCAACAATCAGGGATGGATTGGAGAAAACTATTAGGAGGTGAATATGACAAAACAGTGCTATTACTGCTCATATCCAAACAGTGACACAGCTACGAGATGCGTTAACTGCGGAAGTAAGCTTGAAACCTACTGGGAGAAGTCTGATGACAAACCAAAACTCATCAGAAAAAGAAATTAACGAAAATACCACACAAGGAGGACCATCATCATGGTAAATTTAAACAATGCTAAAAAATTATATTCACAAAAAAAGTATGAAGAATCTTTAGAAATATACGAAAACCTTTTCGAAAAAGACCCTGACTCTTTTACAAAAGAGAATCTGATTTCATACTCCTGGGCAATCTATCAGGTCCATGTAAAGAATTTCAAAGATGAAGATGAGCTTTTTGATGCAACAGACCTAATCACAGAACTGATTCCTCAATCAGATTTAAACAGAACTAAAATATGCCCGTACACTTTTTCAGTATTTAAAGTTCTGGAATATCTTATGGATAAAAAAGAATTCTACAACATGTCTGAATGGCTTGATCTTTTAGAAGCCAAACGTTTGGATGAAAATGACTCAAAATATTCCAAATCAAGAAAGGAATTATACTATGAATACGCATCAAAATCATCACTTGAATGCGCCGAATGGGAAGCATGCATAGAAATATCCGCAGATGCATTAAAAACCATAAAAACATTTGCAAAAGACGGTGATGTCTGGCACAAATGGAGAATAGCCAAGGCATACAGAGAAATGAAAGACTATGAAAAAGCACTGGAATTTTTAAGGGAAGTCGCAAAAAGCAAAAACGAATGGTTCATCTTTAGGGAGTTTGCAGAAAACTACTGTCTTTTAGGAGACCTCAGAAACGCTCTTAAATATGTCAGACCGGCAATTCTGGCCAAGGGTCACCTGAAATGAAGGTCAACCTGTACTGTCTGGCATATAAGCTTCTTGAAGAAATCAACCCTGAAATGGCATACCGTCACGCTGAGCTGTGCTATCTCATAAGAAAGGAAAACCGCTGGGAAATTCCTGATGAACTTGAAGATTTGATGATTGAAAAAGATGACTTAAATAAAAACCAGCTGATTGAAATTATAGAATCATACTGGGCAAGTATAACTGAATAAGAGGTGTTAAAGCATGTTTGAAGATATCCGTACAAAAGAACTGATTGAAGAGAGAATCGAATATGAAAACAGTTTCATTTCACAAGCCGACATTCATAAAAGCGAAGAGATGGACTTCCAGATTAAGGAATATGAATCATTCCTTTACAGCTTTGAAGAAGATGATTTCCTCATGAAACTGAGAGACGACCAGCTCATTGCTGAACGTTTAGAATACGAAAAGAATCTTGAAGATTTCTTAAGATATGAAGAACCTATCGAAATTAACTGTAATTCTTATATTGAAGCTGAAATGATGGATATCGGGTATGATGAATATCCTGAACTGGATGACTATTACTTTGAAGAAATTAATTTGGATGCTGCATACTGCGGAAATTCACTGAGAGGTTTTGTAGTATCAGATAATCCATATGATTCATTTACAGAATATGACTATCCGGAAGGTCCGAATGAAAACATTGACGGTTTCAGATTCGAAGAACCTCAATTTGAGTGCTTTGATATACCTGATTATCCTGATTTCGAACCGGATTATGAATGCTTTGAAATCCCTGATTTTGAAGAGGAATATCTTGAAAGCATCATGTCAGATAAAGAGGAATCATACATAACAAATCAGATTAAAGAGCACCTTGAAGAGGAAAGGCAGTTTATAAATTTCATTAAAGACAGTGAAATGTTTGATGAAGCTAAGCTTCAATTTGAAAGTGAGGGTATAATTTTATGCTGAAAATGCAATTTTTACAAAAGGTTTATATATTATTTAAAACATAATATTAATATACACTTTTAAAATCACCAAAATTTTTAGAAAATTGCCTTTTTACAGACACCACTTTGGAGGTACAACCATGACCAGAGAAATTAGAAAAGAGTTAGCAAGAGCAGCCAGGCTCTTTAAATCCAAAAAGCATAATGAAGCTTATGAAATCTATGACAAATTTTTCGCTGAGAATCCTGAAGTTTTCAGGCACTGGGACAGGCAGAGATACTGCTGGTGCATATACTATCTTTTCATAAGAGATTCATCTGACGAATACGAGCTAATGGAATATGCAGAGATGGTTACAGACATCACTGACCAGCAGGATTTGAACTCAGAACCTGTTTGCGTCTATACTCAGTCAGTGTTCAAGGTCATAATGTTTTTGAAAAAGCAGGATGACTGGGAGTATATGCTCTACTGGCTTGGCAAGCTCAACCCTGAACTTTTAACACATAATCAGAGAGACTCCAAGTTTGCCTCAAAAAAGGAAGACTACTACAAGTATCTCTCAACAGCATATCTCAAATGCGGGGACTATGAGGAATGTATAGATGCATCAAAAAAAGCATTAAATGATCTTGACTCATTCGCTTTCAGCGGAGATGTCTGGCACAAATGGAGAATTGCAAAGTCTCTAAACAGTCTCTCAAGATCTGAAGAGGCACTTGAATATCTTGAAGAAGTAAGAAATACCTACAGCTACTGGTATATTTTAAAAGAAACTGCTGACTGTTATTATAAAACAGAAGACAGAGAAAATGCAATAAAATATGCATCAAAGGCAGTTTTAACAGACGATCCGGCAAACATGAAGGTAAATCTCTACTATCTAATATATCAGATACTTAAAGATACAGACCCTGACTTGGCCATAGCCCATGCAAAGCTCTACCTTGCATTAAAGCTTGAAAGCGGAGCCAGTATTGCAGAAGATATCGAGGATTTGAACCTTGATGAAGACAGCCTGGATATAAACGAACTGGAATCAGAAATCACAAACCGCTGGTCCGGTTTATAAATTTTATTTTTTTAAACAACACCATTGGAGGATAATAATATGAACAGAAACGATTTAATCAGTTTAGAACAGCTTAATGAAAGATACACCCCAGCAAACCTTACAGGTTTCAGAATAGTAAATGAAAATACATCAAAAAATACTGTGCTGAAACATATCAAAAATGATTTGAATGTCCTGAATACATGCGGCGTTAAAAACAAGCATGTCTCAAGAGTAATTGTCTCTAACAGTCATATTGACATATGCACGGCTGACAACGGGACATTCATATCCTATTTTTTCATGCAGGACTCCCCATTCACTCCAGATTCACTCAACTTGAGTGAAATATGTGAAAACATCTCTATTGAAAGATTATAGGAAGTGTTTATATGATCTGTCCGAGATGCAAAGGCAACATCAAAAAAGATGAAAACTGCGAGAGCTGCGGTATCTCATATGATGAAGTAATCAGAACAATTCGCCACGACGGGATGAAAAATCTTTTCCTGAAAATAGAAAAGAAAATGCAGAATCATGAGGACATTACTGTTGAGGAATCTCTGCTGGCGGTTGAGCTTGTAAACTCATCACTTTTGATTCCTGTAAAAGTTTTGAATAATTCCTTAGAAAACATTCGATAAAAACATGTATATTGATGTGTGGGTGCAGAATTATCTGTCAAAGCTGCCTAAAATAAGAATGAACATGATGTACAAAATTAGAGGTAAATTTGAGAGGTTATGATAATGGATGATTATGTAGGTGAGTGATATGGATCTAGGAGTATTAAAAACAGAATTTGGAAGAGCAAAGGTTAAAAAAGGTTATTATACAATAACTTCTAAAAAAGAAGGAAATTATAATAAATTACTGCATAGGTTAATTTTTGAAGATTTCTATAAAATTAAACTTCCAAGTCATATTATTATTCACCATGAAGATAGGAACAAATTAAATAATGAAATATGGAATTTAGTACCGATGACTAATTCAGAACATTTAAAAATCCATAGTAGAAATGAAGATAATGGAATGTATGGTAGGAAACACAGAAAGAATACTTTAAAACTAATGAGTATATCTCAAAACAATTCTACGGGATTTTTTAGAGTTAATAAAATTACAAGAAATGTTAAACAAGGTTTTGTATGGGCATACATGTATTATAAAAAAGGTGAAAAACACCAAACTTTTATTTCAAGTGTCAATTTGATGAAAGTAAAAGAAAAAGTTATTGCAAAAGGATTGGATTGGTTTGTTATTGATGAAGATATTGCCAAATCTGTTTGTAAAGAGTATGGTTATGATGAAGGAGTTTTGTGTTTTGAATAATTCCTTAGAAAACATTCGATAAAAACTCTTCAGAATTAATATGAATCACTTCAACATTAGAGTCCATATAATAAGGATTATAATCCATTACTTCTGAAATAATATTGTCTTTTTCATCTAGTAAAATCTTTTTTTGATATTTTGCATCATATCTTCCAAAGTTTTTATCACGTTTTAAAGGAGTTACCCAGTACTCAATTTTAGCCACATAACCATTTGGGAAATTAATAACTCTTTCAAATTCATCACCTATTTTTAAACCTGTAGCTAAAATACTCTTTTCCTTTTCATAAGTTAACTCATCCGGATTACTTTCTATAACTTCAGAAATAATATTTCCTTTATCATCTAACAATTGAGATCTTCTCTTACTACCAGAATATCTTTCAAAAGCAGGATAATAATGTCCATCATCATAAGATATAACTCCATAATCTATATGAACATGTAAACCTTTAGATAAAATAAAATCTTCTGTCTTTACATCCCCAATTGTTCTAACAACCATAATACCACATGAAAATAACTATCATAGTATATTATTAATATACATATATTTATTTTTATGCATCTGAATTACAAAAGTATTTTCATTAAGAAGTTCCTTAATTGATTCAGCAAACAATTCTCCATAATACTTATCTAAATGTTTACTTCTTTCTTCAACACTTACTTTATTATAATTTTCCTTTAATTCAAGTTTTGAATAATTCCTTAGAAAACATTCGATAAAAACAATATTAATCAAAATCTAATTTCTGTAAGGATATTTTTATTCTGATCTAAAAGTTGGGATCTTCTAAGGCTTCCAGAGTACCTTCCAAAAAAAGGTTCATATACTCTTCCCATATGATACCATAATCAATTCTAACTTGCATCTTATTTGGGAAATCAATTTTTTCAACACGAGCATTACTTGGAATAATATAAAACATGAGAATATCCTCTTCAAATTTTTAATGTAATATTAGTTCAAAATACTATTTAAATATATATTTCTTTTCATGCAAATTTTTAAGTCTAGCATCTTTCATAAGAATTTTAACAGAATCTGCAAAGATTTCAGCAAAAAATCTTTCTTTAACTGTTTCTTTACCTTTTGAATAATTCTAACTAAAACATCAATGAAAACAATTATAAAATATAAATAACTTCACTTATTTATTATGCTCAGTAAATATTTTAGACTAGATAAAATAATTTAGACAATCTATCTTAAACAATAATATTTTCCCGAAAATTTAATGCTGAATATTGTAAAATTTAGGAAACATTAGTAACTTTACTTCAATCAACTTTATTATGGAGAAAAAATATAATAATAATAATTAAAAAAATGGAGGAATATATATGGCAAATGAAATTCTAGCAGCAGTATTGTCTTTTTTCATTCCAGGATTAGGTCAAGCTTATGCAGGAGATATTAAAAAAGGTGTAATTTTCTTTGTAATTGCAATTATTTTAGCAATTGTATCATTCTTTACAGCATTTTTATTATCTATTCTATCATTGATTTTTGCAATTTATGCTGCTTATGACGCATATAAAATGGCAGCTTAATCCATTAATGTATACAACTTAAAACTAGGATTTTATAATAATTCTAGTAAACTTCTTTTTTTTTAATTTTCCAATAATTTTTAAGTCAGTAATTTGTGTTAATATTTATATACATCGATTATAAATATAATATAGATTACAATGAAAAAAATAATCAAAATTTTACTTGTAATATTGATTTTACTTATTATTTTAGCCGGAATAGCCACTTTAACACACCAGAGTGAACCGCAAAGTATTGAAAATCTGGATAAATATGCAGCAAAAATTGGTGCCAACTCCAATGGAACAGTTTATAAAATAACAGGAGGCAATGCATTTTCCAGTGATACTGCAATAGTCATATTGGGAGTTCACAGTCTTGAAAGTGGCATTCATAATGCTACATATGATGCAATTATGAATTTTACCCGGGACGGCAGCCTTAATAAAAAGTTCATCATATATTTCATTCAGCTTAATTTCAACGACAGCGGAATGAATACCAGCGATTATGATACAAACCGACATATGGGTGAACTGCTGGCCAACGAATACATTGTTCCAGATATTGAGAATTATGACCCTTATGTTATCGTAGATGTCCATGAAATGGAAGACTATTGGGATCTGCAGAGATATGTTGGCGTTGTTGATAATAAATCAAGTGTTACCATGGATTATGCCAATAGGATAGGTGCTAACTTAAGTTATCCCGCATATACTGTTAAGACGGGTACTTCACCAGAGTGGGTAACAATACCTCTTGCCAAAAAAAATCATAACGTTCTCTTGTTTGAAACTGCTCAAAATGATACTCAGTATAAAAAATCTTTAACTGCAAGAGATTTGGTGAGAACTATTGACTCCCTGCCTGTTTATTGATTTTAATAAGAAATACATTAATAGTTTTCATCAGAATCCGGGATTTTTAGCATTTTTTGCTGGTAACTTTTACTATTTCGGATTAAATTCCTTTTTTACCATTACCCTTAATATTAACTAATCAATGACAACAATTTACCTTCATCAAATCTTTTGGGATTTTCAACTTTGTTGATTCCAGTAGCAATTCTTCCAACGTATTAATAACCTACTTGGTGTAAACATTCTTTTGATTTCTACGTCTTTGAATGTGTGTTGTATATAAAGAAAAAAACATCATATTTTCCCTAGTTTAAAATTATTTACTCTCCTATTGCAATATCTTTGGAGAGATTATTAAACCAATTAAAATAAATATTATTTCATGTATATGATAACTTCATTTGAATGTAAATTCAAGACTAACCAGGAAAAAATTGAAAAAGTCCTTCAGCATTATGGGCTTAGAAAAATTCAACATACATTATATGTAGGGGAAATGAATAATAATGAAAGAGATGATCTTGCGAAAAATATCAGAGAAATTGTCCGTGAAAATGACATTGTATTGATAATGCCTATTTGCCGAAACGGTTATTCCAAAAAAGAAAGTTTGGGTCGTGAAATCAAATTCAAAAATGACTTGTACAGGGTGTTTTGATGAAGATAGTTATTGACGGATATAACAAGTCCATTCACAAAAAGGATAATCAGATTGTCATACATGAAAAGGATAAAATCATTGATTCAATAAAGGCAAGTTCAGTTAATGACATAACCATTACAGGAAAAGGATACATCACCTTCGATGCACTTAATTTAATAGCCGAAAACAACATTAAATTTATGGCCATCAATCCAAAAGAATGTTGATTAAAAAATCTGAACCAAATGTTAAACTTAATAAAAAGAATCTTGAAGATTCTTATAAAAAAGCTAATGATAAACGAAAGGATTATGTGAATGACAATATTGCATGGGCTTCTGATGAATATAAAAAGGATAATATTAATAATTTCAATTATTTCCAAATGGCAAATGATTTAGATGAAATTAAAGATAAAGTTCGCCATAGTAACTTTAAGGAGCAATGTGAATTTTTTAATGAGGAATTTAATCAATTTGGTATTGAATTTATTTATATTTCACCATAAACTTTATATGGTCATAATTTAAAATCAATATTAATTAAGAATGGAGATGTTGAATTATGGAATCAAAAGGATTTGGAGCAGGATTAGAATTTTTACCTACTCAAGAAGATAAAGAAGAAACTTTACTTGAAGTTTGGGAAATGATTGATCCATCGCAAAGAAAAAATTTTGAAGCTGATCTTAAAGCTAGGGATGCTACTGCATTTCAACATTTTCATGACCACGTTTTAGTCAATCACCCTGAATATAAAGATTAATTTTTTGTATTATTTTTCATATTGCAGTTTTTATCGAATGTTTTCTAAGGAATTATTCAAAACTTAAAAAGCAAACAACATTCGTTAACTATTTATAACAAATTTATTAATATTAAAAATATAAACTATTTTAACTTTTAATGGAGACAGAAAAATGAGTGAATATTTCAAATATGAAAATAAGGATTATGATATTCCTTTTTTAAACGGGATTCCAGAGCTTACAACTCCCAAGATTATAGTATTAGTTATAGGATTTTTAATCACATTCATAACACCATTTGTTGTTCCTCTAGAAGGATTTCATATCCAAAAAGCTTTAATAGTCTGTTTTGCAACATTAATTCCTATAATTTATGCTTTGAAAGGTAATCTGTCAATGATTTTTAGAGTTCCACAAGTTAAAGACATCAAAATAATAATTTTAGGTCTAATCGGAGTTATGATTTTATCAGCAATAATCAATTTTATTTTAACCGGAAGAATTGGTAACACTGCAACGGATGCTGCAATGAAGGGTAGTCCGACCGTATTAATAATTGGCTTAATAATCCAACTGGTCGGTGAAGAACTGTTCAAATTCATACCTTTAATATTAGTCGTTGCATTCACATACAAATCATTAGGACGTAAAAATGCAATAATTGCTGGAATTGTCATTTCACAGTTACTCTTTGCATTGGCGCACATTCCTGCATACGGATTTGACTTAAAATTTTTAATTCTTGCACTGGGCGTGGGCGGCTGTATACTACCGATAACCTACATACATACAAAAAATGTTGCTGTACCATACTTCATACACTTAATTGAAGATCTAATAGGATTAGTTGTTATGCTTGGAACTGCAGGACTTTTATTTTTCTAGATTATGGAAATATCCATAATCATTTTCTTTATGAGACAACCATACCACCACATATACTATACGAATAAACCACCTCTCGTTAGTCAGCCCCATAAAACAAATAACATTAACGACGACCATTTTGGTTTTGAATAATTACTTCCAAAAGATACGTTTCAAACAGTTCATGACCAATAAGTAAACCAATTTTGTTTTCACTTAGTTTGTACTGCTGCTTTTTAAGATAAACATTTTTCCAGTCTGGAGATTCCAGTGTATATGTCAGCTCCCCTCGTGTATTAACTGATATCAGTTTGATATTATATTCAGCCATCAAATCAAGTGCATCAAATGTCACATGACCTTTTCCTATAATAGTGATGTCATCAATTTTAGATGCCCTGATTGAATCTATTATTTCGTCTTTTTCATGTATAACAATCTGGTTGTCCTTTTTGTGAATTGATTTGTTGTATCCTTCTATAATCAGTTTCATTTCAATACACCCTGTAGAGTTCATCCCTGAATTGTATTATGCGACCAATGCTAATCTTTTTAGAGTAGCAATTCTGACAAATGGGTATTATCAATACACTGTCAGTTTCGCGAACAATTTCAGAAATCTTTTCACCCAATTCTTTTCTTTCATTTTTGTCAAGATCTCCTGCATATAATGAACTTTGAATCTTTCGAAGTCCGAAACGCTGAAGGATCTTTTCAATATTTTCATGGTTTGTTTTGAATTTGCAATCTATGCTGACTATCATGTACATGAAATAATTTTTATTATAACTTCTTGTAAATTTTTTATTTTATAAAATATATGGATCAGATTCGTGTTATGTGGATTAGAATATGAGGTACCTTAAATAATTATGAAAAAAATATAATCTGCACAATGTTAAATCATGAAAACAGTTCATGGTCTGAATTGGAAAAGAGTTTGGACATGGCTCCAGCCACTTTAATAAATATATTAAAACATTACAAGATAAAGGAATAATAAACTATTTTGATAAGAGGCACTCTCTTGAAGATTTAATGCTTAAAACCTGGTTGAATCATGAGAAAGAACGTAAAGGAGTTTATCCTTACTAAATTATACTTTTTATCATATTTATTTTTAATAAAAAATATCTTATTATCGAATAAATCTTTCTGTAACTTATAGGTTACGTATTCTATTTTTTTTGTAAGATTGAATTTATAAAGATATCACTTCAACGAAAAAATTTTTATTACTTTTCATCAAATTTTTTATTACAAATCCAAAACTTGAAGAAATCACCATTTTGAAACCGCTTGATGTATATGTATTACTTCACTTTCAACATTTCAAAATGAAACTCCAAATTGACCAAATTTTATATATAAAGAGAACGTATATTTTATGTAATAATATACAGTTAAAAAGAAAAGATACGAAGTATTTATATACTCAAAAAAACAATAGTATATACAAGGGTTAGGTATAAAAATTTAGGGGGCAAAAAGCTTATGATCGAGGTTAATGAGCTAACAGACTACCTAGATGAATACTTAGAAGAAAAACAAGAGGTAAAAAACTTAACTGAAGAAACAATAGAAAAACAAACATTTAATATTTCAAAATTCATTGAATATCTTGAAAATGAAGGGATAGATGAGTTGAACAGTAGCAATGTCAAAAAACAGTTAAGACATTATCGTAGATACTGTTTAAAAAAACGTGGGAATAAAAGGACAACAGTTAAAACATATATGATGAATATTTTGGAATTCATCAACTCAGAAGATGTTCAAGAAGAAATCCAGCATGATACAATCAAAATGAAGGATATCATTGAGGTTAAAGCTGAAGATCCTGAAACTGCTAAAAAAAGAATTGAAAAAATCAGCTTAACATGGCAGCAATCCAATTTCTTTTTGGATACGATCAAACAAAGAGGAAATCCAAGAGATTATGCGATTTGCAGAACTTTCATTGATTCCGGTATGAGGCTAAAGGAACTGGTACTTCTGAACAAGGATGATATTCAGGTTCCAATCGATGAAAAAGGATTTTATGAGCTGCCGAATGATACCAATGAGTTTATTGAAGTATATCTGCGTGCAGAAACCACTAAAGGAGAATTAAAGGACCGTACAACATTCATTACCTTCGACACGCTGGTCAGCTTAAATGATATGATAATGGATCGTATCACAAAACTTAGAAAAAACACAAATGATGTTTACAGACCAGTGATTCAAAGAAACAAAGCAGCAGAAGAAGTAAATCGTGAAGAATTATTTACAAACATTAAAGGTAAACGAATAGGAAAACGTGGAGTGCAGGATATAGTAAAAAAATATGCTCATCTTTCGGATGATAGGATAGAATCAGAAAACATTGATTGTCCTGTAAACTATGGAAAAAATGTCAGTGTCCATATCCTCAGACACACCGCATTAAGCCATTATGCTGAAGTATTGACTGTTGCTGAAGTTCAAACAATTGCAGGACACTCCAACAGCCAGACAACAGATAAATATATTCATGTTGATAGAGAACAAATGAAACAAAAATTAAAAGCAAATAATATGAAATTTAATATGTAATAATTAAATTTCCCTCTTTTTTTATTCTTTAAATATTAAATATGAACATTTAAATAGTATTTCATTAAAATATAATAATGATAGGAATTTTTTTATAATTCTATTTTTCATTAAATTTTTTTAAGGGTTTATATGATATCTAAAAGAATAATATTGTTATTGTGTATATTTTTGGTACTGATTCCCGTATTGGGAGTTAATGCAACAGATAATCATCATAATCTTCATGATATACAGCAGATTTTGGATGAAACTGATGAATCAGATATGATTGGGTGTTGTTCCGTTGCCTTGCAATTAGATGGAAACAATAGTATTTTTTCTTTTAGACGTGATGCTAATTTAACCGCCGATATTTACATAGAAGAAATAGATTGGCATGGTATTCAAGCTATTAAGCAATATAAAACTACTGGAGACTATTTCTGTCAGGTAATCATAACCAGCAACGGTTGGACTATAGGTTATGGTGGAGTAGATGACGGTCCTGATAACGAAAAAATCGAAGAAATTACTTCACATATGATTTCTGATGACAATAGTATTTCTGAAGATTATTTAAAACAAATTCAGGAAATAAAAAAATCTTACAAGTTAGGACATGTATTGATTAAAGCACCTAATGGTAACTATGGTATTGCTACAGCAAATGACCATTATATGGGTAAATTAGAACCTGGTCAGTATATTTCCGTCCCAAATAGGGATCATTATATGAGAGACGGTGAAATTCCATTGAATACCTCCGATAAGATTTCTGCAATGACCGAAATGGCAGCATCAGACGGTTTTGGTCTTACCCGAAGAGATATTACAACTTATCATTTCCATACTTTTGAAAATTCAACACATAAAGGAAATATGACCGAAGCTTTTGTTTCTAATGATGACGGATCACTTTATGGTATGAACACAGCAGACCTTGTTGATAATGTATATTTCAATAAAACTTTATTCAAGGCTGAAGAAATTCCTATTGCTCCAAATTATAAAGCTATGGGAAACATGACACTGGATCAACCTGTAAATCAGGTAAGCAATATATTGCTCCTATTTATACTTGCTATTGTGGTAGTGTTTATTGGAGTATTATTTATGGGAGTTTATCAACTTGTTAAATTTATTAGAAGAAGGCTTCGTCGCCGTAGATTTTAATAAATTTCATAAATTTTAATAAAAAACAGTGAAAATTAAAGAAAATGTTATATTTCAATAGCTTGATATATATCAAACAGTTCATTTATGACATTTTATCAATATTATATGAGTATAAGTGGTAAAATATGTATTAATACTTTAATCTGTAAATATTGAAAATATGTATTATATATATTTCTGCAAATACAGAAAAATGTATTTATATATTAATATACCTACTACCACATTACTAATTATATGTAAATATATATAATTACTATTAATGGTTAATTATCTATAATATATACTAATACTATTTTTACATATTTCCGTATAATACATATTTATGGATAATATACGGAAATACTTTTCCGACTATAGTAATATTACACTAACAAGAATTTTAATAAAAATAACGATTTTAAGAGTTTAAAATTTAATATAACATTCAGTATACTATGATTATAAATTAAATTAGTTCCCTATCATTATTTATCAATAGTTATAAACTAAATAATTACCTTAGCACTTTTATTTTTTATAAAATTTATTAAATTTTATGAAATTTATTATTTTTGACGTTTACCATTTCAAGCTTGACATTTCATAAATATTCAAAAAGTATAGATTTAAACTTTTACATATATATGGATTAGTTAAACTTTAATGATTTCGTTAAAATGTAATATTATTTATAAAAAATTGGGTTAAATTTTTATAGTTTTTTTCTAAAACCTAATATTAAATAGCATAATTGAGGTTTTATTAATGGAATTCAATATAGTTAACAAAATCGACGGAAAATTTAAACCGATAGTACTGCTTAAAAGTGATGAATTGCCTGAAGAGGCAATATGTCCAAAACCAGGTAAAGGCGGCTGTGCAATGGCATTTGTATCACAGACAATTGCCAAAAGAAAAACAACAGCATTCGGACGTGAAAACATTACATGCGGAGGTGTAGCAACAGGATTTGGATGGGGAGACGGTTTTGCTGATGAGGCAGCTCTTGAATTTCAGGCCACATTCCTTTCACAGGGTGAAGATTCAGCAAAAGACAGGGAACAATATCTAAAAAGTTTAGAAAACAGGCCTCCAAATGTTAAGGAAATGTTTACAAAAGGTGAGAGGATATATTGTGATTTTGATACTGCAGTAGACCACATAAAATCAAGGCCGGTTTACGATGAAAATGAATATGTCATATTCAAACCTATTGAGCTACTTGGAGAAGGTGAAATTCCTCATTCTGTTGTTTTTACATTAAATATAATAGAATTGTCTGCTGTTTTACAGATTAACGGTTCATTCAGGTCAAAAACTGCACACATAATGACTCCTCAGGCATCAGCATGTCAGGCAATAGGGTCATTTACATTTGAACAGAAAGACAGTGACGACCCGGTACCTGTTTTAAGCCCGATTGACTTTGCTGCAAGAGCTCATATGAAACATTTCATTCCTGATGATTATATGTGCCTCTCAATGCCTTGGAAATTGTTTTTGAAACTGGATGAGTTAAGTAAAAAAAGTGTTTTTCAGACTCATTTATGGACTGACTGGTAAAAAAAAGAGTATTGTGGATAAGAAATTTACAATATTCAATTTCTTTTTTTTGTATAAAAATGAATTTTACTATTTTAAATTAATAATAATTAAAAAAGATAGTTGCTAAAAACTATCTTTTTGTATTGAATTCAGATTTGGATCTGACACCCACAAGGGAAGCGAATATTGCAAGTACACATGCAACAGTACATATTCCGCAGATTATTTGTGATGCCTGAATAATCATGCCTGCATATTGTGTGGACAGTTGCAGATTTCCCATAACCCATGCGAACACCAATGTCAGAAGACCCAAACTCATGGTCTGGCCTATTGTTCTCATGGTTGCCTGAGAGGCTGATGCTGTTGGAGCATCCTTAGGAGGAACTGAGCTCATAATTGCATTCATGTTCGGACTTGAAAAGAGTCCCATACCAATTCCCTGAAGTATCATTGCAACAACAACAAGATATACTGGGGTATCTGCATTTAAAAATGTCAATATAAGAAGTGCAACTGTTGCAATACCCATTCCAAATGCGGCAAGTTTCTGCGGATGAATCCTGTCTGACAGTTTTCCCGCATTAGGGGCCATGACTGCCATCAGTATTGGTGTAATTATCAAAATCAATCCTGCCATCTGGGCATTCCATCCTCTCACATACTGGAAATGATAGTTAAGAATTGTGGTAACTACCATAACTGCAATGTAACTGCATAGTGATGCTATATTGGATGATGTGAACTTTCCGTTCTTGAAGAGGTTCATATTGAATACTGGGGACTTTTGCCTTAACTCATATGCTCCAAATATTACAAGCAATAATATTCCGGCAATTGTAATAATCAGACCGTTTTGTGTAGTCAGTGTTGTAAATCCGTATATGAAAGCAAGAATTCCTATTCCATATAGAATGGAACCTATCTTGTCAATCTTGTCGTTTTCATATGTTTTCCACTCCTGAGGTATTTTCAAAATCATCAGTATTATGCATAACACCAAAAATGGAATTACAAAGTAAAACATTGATCTCCATCCCAGGTTATGCACTAAAAATCCACATATTACCGGAGAAAGTGAAGTTGCAAGATATACTCCTGTGACTGTAAATCCTAATGCTTTTCCCCTGTTTTGAGGTTTGACAGCCTGTACTACCATAGCCATTGCAGAAACATTTAAAAATGCTACGCCCGCACCTTGAAGCATTCTGAATATGAGGAATGTTTCAGTTGAAAATGAAAGGCATGCACCGATTGATGCTATAAGATACAGGATGACCCCTGCAAGCAGTGTTTTTTTTACTCCGAACTTTCCTGATATCTGACCTGCCGGAACTGTGAAAATGGCCACAACCAGGAAAAATATTGTCGGCACCCAGTTCTGTATGACATTGTTCATTGCGAATTCCTGCGCAATGGCTGGAACTCCGATGATGATACCATTTGAGAGAAACACAGCAAAAAAAGATGTGATGAATGATATCATTATTATATATGTTTCAAATTCTATTTTCATAATAAACCCTCTAATTATTTATTTTCTATAAGCTTCATGCCCATAATTGCGATTTCTTCCAGTCTTTTTTTAAGTTCCATGTCCTCTTGTGTGATTCCGACTTCATCCTCCCATTCCTTCGAGATTCTTCTGTATTCCGGAACCAATTTCGAGCCTTTTTCTGTTGTGTTCAGCATGTATTTTCTTCTGTTTTGCGGATTGACCTCTCTTTTGATATATCCTTCATTTTCGAATTTTTTAAGTATTTTAGCAATATTGCCTTTGCTTTGACCGAACATACTGACAAGTTCATCCTGTGAACATCCGGGATGGTCATAAATGAACATTATGTATCTTACGTCATGGCCAAAATCAACGTTTGAAAATTTGGATTTCATGTATTTCTGCTGATTTAGGGAAATGTTGTGTATCCATGCGACGAAAGGAGAATTGTCAGTTATTCCCTGAAAAGAATCATCTTTCATTATTTCACCTGGTTAACAGTATAGTTTGAGCGCATATAAATGTTTCTATTGAAACAGTTAATTAGGAAACAATAATATTTTTATTTGCAAATCATCAATCTAATATCAATGTCACTTAATCTCATTTCGGTTTTTTTGATTGCGGTCGCTCTTGCAATGGATGCATTCAGCGTTTCCCTGACTAAAGGGTTTACTCAAAAAAATCTTAAGATACGGGAAAAATTATATTATGGTCTGTTTTTCGGAACATTCCAGTTCATTATGCCTATTCTTGGATATTTCTCTGCAAGTACAATATCCGGCATAATAGAATCATTCGCATCAATTATAGGTTTCATTTTACTTTTGGCTATCGGACTCAATATGATTCGTGAGAGTCTTTTCGGTAACGGTGAAGACATTACAGATGAATTTTCATTTAGGGAAGTTACCCTGCTTGCAATAGCTACAAGTATCGATGCATTTGCAGTTGGAATTACATTTGCACTTTTGAAAGATCCTATATGGATATCTTCTGCAATAATAGGTGTGGTTGCATTTGCATTTAGTGTTGTCGGCGTATATATCGGAAGGCAACTTGGTGACTGGTTAGGTGATAAATTCCAAATATTAGGTGGTGTAATCCTAATATTGATTGGAATTAAAATACTTTTAGGATTTTAGAACTTAAAGAAATCATTAGCCCAACTGATTTCACGTTTTACATCCTGAACTTTGATTTCATAAGATTTTTTATCATTATATTGGTCTTGAAGCATTTTTGTTTTTTCGTAAACGTCAATTGGAGATTCTTTCAGCTTATTGAACTCTTCCATTTCCTTATCAAGCTCTTCAATCTGCTTTTGAAGCTCTGATTTCTGATTTGTAACCTCTGTAAGTCTTTGATCAATCAGTTCATTACTGTGTTCCAAAATGTCTTCCCTAAACTTAAATAGCAAGTCTATAGCATCACCTACTGAAATGCCGTTTTCTTCAAGAACTTGAACTTTTTCCATCTGTTCCTCTGTCAATTCAATTGTTTTTTCACCCATGTTTATACCTCAAAAAATATAGTTACTAATATTTTTATAAATAATAAGATTAATAGATTACTATTTTTTACATCATATTTTCATTATATGACCTGAACTGTTTGATGAAATAATCAAGTTCCTCTTCAATTTTAGTCAAGGATAGTGTTGGTTTGTAGTTTAGAAGAGTATTTAGTGCTATAAGCAAAGGTATGGCCTCACCTACACGGACATTGTTGAATTCCAGTGTCTGGTAAGTAATTTTAAAATTTCCGTTAAGATGCTCATCAATTCTCAGACCCTGAGGGATGAAATTGATTTCCTGTTTATCAATCAGCTCCTCCAGGACTGCAGTACCTTCAAGAATGTCTTCAAATTCCACCTTTTCCTTTGAAAGAATTGGTGTTATGAAATCAAATAGTATGTCATAGTCATATTTTGAATAGTGATGCCTGAAGTAATTGTCCACCATCAGATAATTGATGTAAAGCTCATGGTTTTGAATAGAATATTTCTTGTTATTCAATATGAATTCCATAATTAAAGTATGGTAAAAAATAGTATAAAAAAATAGCCCTTCTAAGAGCTATTTTCATGACTTGTATATTTTCTTATTGAAATCTGTTTGAATTTTCTGATGAAGAATTTCGCCCAGATATAACCTACAGTTCCTCCTACGAAACATCCGAATACCACTCCGCCGTAGATTCCCGGAAGTCCCCATCCGAAGATAAAGCAGAAAAGGTATGCGAATATACTTTCCAAAATCAGTGATCTTAAAAGTGTAATCAGAAGTGAATATACTCCCTTTCCGACTCCCTGAAACATCATTGATGACATTATACCATGAGGGATTGCCAGAACAAACAGGCTTAGAACGGATATTGCTGTTGCAATCTCTGATGCAAGTCCCGCACTGGCCTGAGTATATGCAAACATTCCTGCGATTTGACCTGAAAATATAAACATTACTGCTCCAAGCAATATTGATACAACAAAACCAATCCTGATTGAGTATGAATGAGCGGTCTGGAGGTTTTCATAGTTATGTGCACCGTAAGCAACACCTGCAACTGTAAGAACCGCTGTTCCGATACCTATTAACGGAATCATTGCCAATTGCACAATTCTCATTGAAGCAGTATATACAGCCACTGCAGTGGTACCAGCAGCAAGCACAAGCATACTGTTAATTATAATTGCCAATGCTGAAAATACGATGTTTTCCAGTGTTGAAGGAATAGCGACCTGCAATGTGTCAAGCATGATTTGACCTGAGTAGTTAAAGTTTTTAGGAGACAAGTCAAGGTAAAGGTCTTTTTTACCCCAAATCCAGTAGCTCATCACAAGACATGAAAGTATTGCAGATATCACTGTTGCCCATGCTGCTCCTGCAATTCCGAATTTCAATACATAAATGAATATAGGATCCAATATGATGTTCATTATTGCAGTTACGGCAATTGCAATTGTTGCCCTTCTCATGTCCCCTTCAGATCTGAATATTGCGGAAGCAACTCCGGAATATACAAAAATGAAAAGGAATCCGAATATCACATAACTGTAATCCATTGCATATTGAATGGTATTTCCCGCACCCATAAACTGTAAAATAGGAACCATAAATACTTCTATCAATATTGTAAATATTACTGATACGATAATTGACAATACGATTGCATGCAATCCTGCATTGTTTGCCTGTTCTATATTTTTAGCACCGATGTTTCTTGCAATAAGTGAGTTTGCACCGGCACCAATTCCGTTTCCAAGTCCTACAAGTACCATAAATAATGGTGTAATAAATCCAACTGCTGCAAGGGCATCCGCACCAAGCCCTGCAACCCAAATACTGTCTGCGATGTTATACATCATAATTAAAAGCATGGAAACCATCATCGGCAATGCCAGTTTTATGATTGCCTTTTTAGGGTCTCCTGTAATCATTTCGATATTGCTGTTTTTTTGTTTTGCCATTCCTATTCTCCTTCATTTAACTCTATAGCATTTATTGCAATTTCCTTTAAAACATTTTTAAATGTCCTATCATCAATAATATCATTATTAAATACTTCTTTTTCCCATTTATTTAAAATCTCGATACCTTTTTTCATGATTTCTTTGCCTTTTGGGGTAAGTGATATCTTGTTCTGTCTTCGGTTGTTTTCATCAATTTCGCGAACAATCAAATCTTTGTCTTCCATTTTTTTTATGGATCTTGCAACAGCGCCTTTGTTGAAATTGCATCTGCTGGCTATACTGTCCTGGTTTATGTTGTTTTGATGTGAAATCTCAAAAAGCAGATGGAGCTGTGTTGAATTGATGTCCAAATCCTTCAGATGATGATTCAAATAGATAATCTGGCTTCTTGAAATCATTGAAATCAATTTGCCTATGGGAAGCACTGAAGCGTCCAGCTGTTTGAATTCTTCAAGGGACATGTTATCATCTTATTTAATAAAATCAGTTAACTTATCTTCAAATAAATCCTTTTTAACCTCTTTGGTTGTTAAGGCAAGAACCACATGTGGTTTAACATTCACATACTTTTCCAATTGTTCAAATGTTGATTCGAAGCCGCTTGAACTTGCTGTGGCAAAGAACTTGACATTTGAAAATTTTCCTTCATTTTGCTTGATATATGAAATCAATGGATTTGCTGCCTTTGAAGCCCATACAGGTGCTCCAAGATATACCATGTCATAGTCTTCAGGGTTATATTTCAGGGTTTCGAGGTCGATGATTTTTTCTGTAATTGCATCCTTTCCTCCTCGGGCATAACCTATTTTTCCCTGATAATTTACTTTAGGGATTATTTCTTCAATATCTGCATTGACTTTGCCTGCAATACTTTCTGCAAGCTTTTTTGTAATATTTGATCTTGAGTAATATGCGACTAATGATTTCATTATAATAATTAAGACTTTATCATATATAAACTGTTGCATTGACAACTATTGCATATGCAACATTTTTTGGAAAACAAAAAAAAGAAAAAAGTTCAGCATTAGCTGATACCTATAAATATTAAGATAAAAATCACTGCATCAGTCAATAAATGGGTTATGTATGGAACCAGCAAATTTTTAGTTCTTAAATATCCGTAAAGTTCAAATATTGTTCCAACACCCTGAAGCACCAATACTGAAGCTATAGTGTTGAACGGTGGAGCATAATGCAGCAAACCGAATCCTAATAACACAAGCACAAATGAGATAATTATAGATAATTTACGATTATCAGTATATTTATAAACTAACCTCATGAAAAACATCAATGGAATGAATTTGAGCAGCTCCTCACCCATCATTGAAAATATTAATGATATTATTATTTCCGGTGTTACTGTTATTGTATCTGTAATACTTGCCGCTGATGAGAGATGAAAGCTATCCAGAACTACGCCTGCAATTATTGCATATGTCATATATCCTATAAACATCAGCAAAGCAAGGATTATTTCATTTTTTGTTGGTTTATGGAATAACAACTTATAATCCCAATTTGAAAAGTACAGCAATGGAATAAGTATTAAAAAACAGAAGAATATGCTTCCTAAAAATTCTGAACCGAATAAAAATTGTCCGAACAGTGCAATTGGAACTAAGATCAGCAATATGAACCACTGCAATTTGGACAGTCTAGGATTATGATTATAGTAAGGAAAATCTCTTGTCTCATCAAATGATAAAAATTTCATTTTTTCACCTAAATTTCAAACCCGGCTTGAATGCATCTGATATCTTTTCACCCATTTCATAATATGAATGAGTTACATCATCATATGCAAGTGGGTTAAGCTTTTCGAAAATAATCTTACCTTTGTTGTCAATGACACTTTCATCCGCCTGTATGTTGACAATTTCACCAGTGATTTGAGTGTGTGACCCCACTTCAGCAATATGCATTGCCCTGCATTCAACTGAAACTTTGAATTCCTCAATAATTGGTGCGTTAACCATTTCAGCATTTTTATAGTTAAAGTTTGCCTTTTGCAGTTTGGCTTGCCTATATCCTGTTTCTATTCCAAAATAATCAGTTTCAGCCATATGTTCCACACTTGGAAAACCTACACAGAACTCCTTGGTATTGAGAATATCTGCCAGAGTCTTTCTTTTGAGAGTTGAGTTTATCGCAATCATGATGGCGGGCGGATGATGTGAGCACATTGTTGCAAAAGCAAGAGTGCAGCAATCAGGATTTCCATCCTCATCATATGCACTTGCAACAACTGCTGGGGCAGGATACATCATTGTACGAGGTTTTAAATTTATTTTCATAATAATCTATTTATTGTGTTATATTATAAATAATTATATGAACAAATTTAAAATCGCTAAGATAATATCTGATATAACTAATCCGCCTATAATATGCATTCCTCTATTTTTGATAATGTCAGTTGTGCTTTCATTTGAAAATGGAGTATTCAACGTATCAAAATTCATAGTCCTTGAACTGATATCACTTGTCTTTTCATCAGCACTGCCAATGGCAATCATATTAATCTGGGCAAAGAAATTAGGAACCGACAAGGACATATCCAACAGAACAGACAGGTTTGTCCCCTTGATTGTAGGGGTAATATCCTATTTCATTGGATTTCTGGTATCCTATGCAGTGGATCTGAGCAATTTTATGACTATTCTACTTTTATGTTATTCGGTAAACACATTGATTGTAATGATTATTACATTCAAATGGAAAATTAGTGTCCACACAACAGGTTTGAGCGGTCCTGTAGGTGCACTGATATTGCTTTTAGGACCGATTGGAGCATTGTTTGGAATATTATATCCTATACTGATATGGTCAAGGGTACTTTTGAAAAAACATACATTAGCACAGGCCATCTGCGGTGCTGTACAGGGATTTTTCTTAACAATATTTGAGATGTATCTATTTTTGAATGTTTTAAGATTGCCTATTGAAGATATTGTAAGTCTGGAACTTGCAAGTATGTTTATCATTGCAATCATTGTAACCCCAATAATCCTCGGATTTTTAAGTTATATTCCTCAAAGGAATGGAAAAGCAATATTTTATGTCCTGGAAATAATATTGTGTGCGCTGTTTTTAATCTTTACACCGTTGGAGGTATTTGTAATATTTGTTCTTGTAAGCATGACTTCAATTATTATTTCCTACAGCGCAGGTGAAGACTTCATCTGGTTTAGGGTTCTGAAATCATCATAGTCTTTTGACTTTATGATGTCACTGAAAAATTTTCTTTTTACAGGACCCAGATTATCCAGATAGTCATCAAAATACTCACTTGATTTAATTGCTTCGTAGTCTTTTTTAATTAAATAATATAGGTCTTCTTTGTATTTTTCTTCAATGCCCATTAAAGCATATCGCGGACCATTTATTTTGAAGGCAAGTAAATCAAACTTATACATATCATACCATCCATTTTCAATAAAAATTTCCATTAATATTTGGCCCGCCGGCACAGTATCCAGAAACTTGCTGTCCACTGATTCGGTGATTGACCCTTCATGCTTGCGTCGCACATAGAGATGCCTTCTAATTATTGATATCCTTTCGGATTTAAGAAATGTGTAAAAGAAAAAAGGCATGTCCTCAAAATAGATGCCCTTTGGAAAACTGGCTGTTATATCTGATAAAAATTGGCGATTGAAAATCTTCTGGCAGGCACTTACAGATATATCAAAGAGGAAATTTCCACATTCATCAGGCGCAAATACCCTGTTATCAAAACTTTCATCAAAATTGTTCAGGTTAAACCAGTCATTTTGAGAAAATTTGCCGTCATGGTATTTTATAATCTGAAAAATGGAAATATCTGTATTACGGTTTTTCGCTTCACCATAAGATGTTTCCAATGCATCCGGACAAAACCAGTCATCAGCATCCAGAAACATTACATATTCACCCACAGCTATTTTAAGTCCATTGTTTCTTGCCTCGCCAGGGCCCTGATTTGACTGATTAATCAGTATTATTCTTTCATCATCAAAGGAATTGATGGCAGCCAATGTGTCATCTGTTGAGCCGTCATTTATGATAATCAGTTCAAAGTCATCCAATGACTGTTTGAGGACTGATTCAATAGCTTTTTTAATGTATTCCTCCCCATTGAAAACGGGCAATATAATGGAAACTTTAGTCATGGAATAATTTTTATGGATATTGGTTTATATATTTTGGTTAAAAAAAGAAAAAAGTGTATTCAACTAGAAGGTCTGAGTACCGCTAGTTGGTGATAATGATACACTTTTGGAATCTAAAAGATTTGAATTGCTGTCATACAGGTTGATTGATGCATGATCAGGATAATATGCATATGCATCTGCACTTTGAACTTCAAGATATCCGTCGGAGTGAACAGTTACAGGCACCATATTACCGTTGTTAAGGGTGGATCCGTCTCTGCTGTACCAAATTTGGAGAATCACACTTTTACCAGCATGTTCTTTTCCGACATAAATGTTAGCATAGGTCAAATCGCTCAATTCACTGCCTGTGGAGAAACTTCCTCCCTGAATCTTCATGGCTGTGGACTGTGGTGTAGCAGTTACCTGTTGACTTTGTTGAGCTTGAGTTGATTGAGCTTGACTGGATTGGGATGGATTATTCTGACTAACCTGTGATCCTGAATTAGATGCATTACTTTGAGCATCCTGTGAGTGTGAATCACTGTTAAATCCCTGAAGATATATGAATGCACCAGCTAAAGCAACGACAACAACTATCAATACCGCAATGATGATTTTGGTATGGTCAGATTTCTTTTCATTTGACATGGAGTTGATCATTTTTTCATGACTAACAACTGTCTTTTCCAAAGGTGTGCCGCATTTTTTACAAAATTTCGCACCCTCACTATTTTCAGCATTACAATTTGGACATTTCATAAGTCAATACAACCTCACAAATAATATTTGTTAATAATATTTTATCCACAATATTAAATAAAGTTATTCTTAATAGTTGAGAATATATCTGAAACATGAAAAAATAGAATTGATTGTAAAAATCAGAAAAATAGGTTTTGAATAAAGATATTGAATATATCTTTAATCATAAAATTTTCCCAAGAACTCTTTCATCCTCTTGTTGTCGGATGAAAATACCTCTTCAGGAGTGCCCTGCTCAACAATAACACCCCCTTCCATGAATATTATTTCATCGGCAACGTTACGGGCAAAAGCCATCTCGTGAGTAACAATGACCATTGTCATATGCTCTGAGGCAAGCTCTTTTATTACTTCCAGAATTTCACCTGTAAGTTCAGGGTCAAGTGCGGAAGTAGGTTCATCAAAAAATAATATGTCAGGATTCATTGCAAGAGCCCTTGCAATAGAAACACGTTGTTGTTGACCGCCTGAAAGTTCACAAGGATATGCGTCTTCCTTATCTTCCAAACCCATTTTTCTTAAAAGATCGCGAGCATGTTCATAAACTTCTTTTTTATCCCTTTTCTGAACTCTGATAGGCGCATTTGTAATGTTTTTCATCACGGAATGATGAGGGAACAAATTAAAATTCTGGAAAACCAAACCGAAGGTTCCGTCAAAATTAATTTCACCACTGTCTTCTTGTTCTAAATCAGTAATACATCTAAGTAAGGTAGATTTACCTGAACCTGAAGGTCCAATAATTGCTAAAACTTCACCTTTATCAACGCTAAGAGAAATATCCTTTAAAACTACATTATCATTAAAACTTTTTTTAAGATTTTTAATTTCAAGCAAACTCATAAATATTCCTCCTATTCATAGTAATCTAATCTATTTTCAAGGCGTTCCATAACAAATGCAACAATCACGTTGAATATGTAATAGAATACACCAGCAACCAATAATGCTGCAATAGATGCATCAGCTGCTGCAATTTGTTTAGCCACAGTAAACATTTCAGGAATTGCAATTACAAATGAAAGAGATGTATCTTTAACAAGTGTAATAACTTCATTAGTAACAGAAGGAAGAATTACTTTTACAACTTGAGGCATGATTATGATGAAAAATGTTTCAATTTTACTATAACCCAATACTTGTGCAGCTTCATACTGCCCACTGTTAATGGATTCTATTCCGCCTCTATAAATTTCAGCGAAATAAGCTGCATAATTAATTGTAAATGCAATGATAACTGCTATAAATCTGTAATCACTGGAAAGACTCATACCAAAGAGATAGTATGGTCCGAAAAATACCACAATTAACTGCAACATCAATGGTGTACCTCTCATGATAGAGATATAAATCTTCATCAGCCACCTTAACGGTGCGAAACTACTCATTCTTCCTCCGGCAACAACTAAACCAAGAGGAAGAGAGAATAAGAGAGTAAGTAAAAATATCTCTACTGAGGTAACCATACCCCAAAGTAATTGTTCAATTACTGTACTCAATATCATATATCAAATTCTCCCTCTTAACTAATTTATTTTGGTTGAATTAAAGCGTCTTCGGAAATACCGTATTTAGCTGCGATTTTAGCAACAGTACCATCTTTAAACATTTCATCTAATGTGGATTGTACTTTGTCTTTTAAGTCAGTGTTTCCTTGTTTAAATCCAATACCGTATTTTTCTGTTGTAATAGATTCATTTAAAATTTCGAAATTAACAGAAGTAGAGTTTTTGTTTTTGATGTCGTATTCTGCAACACCAATATCCATAGCTACAGCATCACATGCGCCTGATTCCAAGTCCATGAATGCAGTGTTATAGTCAGCAACTTCGGTTAAGGTAGCGAAAGTGTTTTTAATTGTTTTGTTTTCGCCGTTAAGAGCTGCTAAAGCTGATGAATCTTTTTGGGTTTCTACAGTTTTACCTGATAAATCAGAGATTTGTTTAATGTTAGAATCTGATTTTACAACAAATATTTGTTTGTTGTCGAAATAAGGGTTAGACCATAAGTATTCGTTTTCTCTTCCGTCAATGGTGAATCCGTTCCAGATACAGTCAATGGATCCAGAATTTAATTCAGCATCTTTTGCATCCCAATCAATCGGTTGAGCTTTGAAGGTCCAGTTATTTCTAACACAAACTTCTTTTGCTAAATCTAAATCGAAACCAGTGTAGCTTCCATTTGCGTCTTTATATCCGTAAGGTGGGAATTCTGCATCAAATCCTACAATGAAAGTGTTTTCGTCATTTGCGGTTTGATTAGAATTGTTTCCTCCTAAAAAGTCAAAAAATCCTGCACTTACTGATCCTATCATCATTACTGATACAAGCAGTAAGACTAAAATAAAACCTATCTTTTTATTCATTTTAAAACACCAATAGTTATAACTATACCGTAGATAAAATCTACTATAATATTTTTTATTTTTTTATATATTTATGTATTATTATTCAAGTTTTGACTGAATTTAATCGAACATTATTGAGTAATTGAAAAAAAATAAGTGAAAAATTAGTATAAAAAAATTTGATTATTTTAAAAAATGTAAAATATATGTTGAATTTCTTTAATGATTAATCATTAAATATTGCATCATAACATCTTTTTGAGTTGTTTTTATCATTATATTTGAAAAATTCATCTACACGTTTTTTATAATCATCATCCATTTGGGCACCGTTTGATATGTAGTCTGAAATCCTTTCAACCAACTTCTCCTCATCACTGATAACATCACCAAAACCCATGCTCTCATAGTCAAAATAGCTGTCCTCACAGTCATAATGGAAGTCATTTGCGTAATGATAGTAGATGACCGGCTTTTTGAGGTAAGCAAAATCAAAAAACACTGATGAATAATCGGTGACAAGTATTGCTGACTGGTTGAATATATCCTGATATTTGATTTCCATATCAAACTTTACATAGTCATTGTCATCGAAGCAATCAATATATCCTGAAAGCTCGTGATGGGGCTTGAAAAGTATGTCATATCCATTCTTGCGGGCAAAATTAATTAATTTTTCATTGTTGATTAGGGAATTGAAGCGCTCAAAATATTCAGATGCCAAAAGGTCATCCCTGTTGGATATGTAGTTTCTCCAGCTTGGCATGATGACTATCTGCTTTCTATATCCGGAATTATCCAGATTGTCATACCTCGGAAGTCCCAATACCCTGAATGTGTCTTTGGAATAGTTGTATATGTCACTGTTTAATGATTCGCATTCAAGCTTGGAAGATGTAACCATCATCTTGGGGTTTCTGTCATATTTAACAAGCCAGTCTGACAGATTGTGAAGGACCACTCCATGCTGAAGGAAGTAAAAATCAAGATTTGATATTCCCGCAGTCTGATGAAATGCCCTGCTCATGAAAGGATTGAGGTAAAATTCAGAGCCCTGTGAAGAAATGAGCTTATCTGCAAATATATAATAAAATCTGTGTTTGATTGACTCATAAGCCAAGACATTATCATATTCACTAGTTAATCTGTCGAAATCAGCAGTGTTCGGAAGTACTGTGAAAAACTTCTTCACTCCATCATTCTGTCTTGCTGCATATTTGAAGAAATGCTCGGCATTGTCATCGGCCACATCTTTACGGTCCATTATAATCCAGATTTTCTTGTTTCGCATGAATGGATACAATATGAGATGAACCAATCTGAAGAATAGTGCCTGTTTAAAAAATGCGTCTTTTCTTTTGAATACTGCGATAAGACCTGGAATTTCATATCTGATCATTTTCATATATGAATAAGGCATTACATGAAAAGCGTTTTGAGTATAAAGAATTATCCGGTTGTCCTTGACGAAGTAATTGCTCAGCTCGGATATGTTGCAGTACTCTCTAAAGGAGATTTCATTGTTGAGATTGCTTTTTTTAAAGTTCAAATCTAGACTTATGGATGAAACTTCACCGGATGAAAGGGGCACCTCTATATCAAAATTGTAGACATTTTCCCATTCGATACCCACCATGTAATCTGATGACCTGCTTGGATAATTGAATGATGCCGAAGAGATGATTTCCGCATTTCCATCATCATATTTCCTCACAGCAGATACTGATAAATCCTCTTTTGAAAAATTGCTTTTGATATATCCTGAAAAAAGCAATCTGTCATCTCTAAGCATTACAAAGTCCAGATGGAATTTTCTTTTTGACAAATCATCAATCACATAATCTTTTGTACGGATTACGGGTTTGCCGTTATCCATATTAGTTTTCAGACTATTACTTTCTAGTGAAATATCACCGTTTTTTACTGCAATCAAAAAGCCTGCATCCGATGTGTCCCTGACATGCCTTAATATATCCTCATTATCTAAAAATGACAGAATATATTTTATGGATTTGAAAAACTCATCCAGTTCAGTGGCATTCAATACCTCTCTGATAGCAGTGTTCTTTATAAGCTTTATGAGATGATTCAATGTTATAATTTTTACAAACTCATCAATATGACCAAAGCAACTATTGCACCAGTCTATGGTGTCCTT
This sequence comes from uncultured Methanobrevibacter sp., assembly GCF_946184425.1. Lineage (GTDB taxonomy): Archaea > Methanobacteriota > Methanobacteria > Methanobacteriales > Methanobacteriaceae > Methanocatella. The sequence continues at coordinate 51,194 of NZ_CAMHFP010000007.1, forward strand.
TAAGAAATAATTGATTTGTGCAACATAATCATATCGGAGGTTATCAGACTTTCTGGAAAAATAACTTGAATCACTTATTAAATGGTATTTCTTTGCTTTAATTTGAGTCCTTGTAAGGAAATCCAGTTTCGGGGTTGTCAATGCACTTTTAAATTCAATACCCTCAATAAAATCCCTTTTGAAAAATACGCTGTTGATTGATGTCAGATAAGATTCAGGACTTTCATCCAAATCAACCATAGAATCACTGACTTTCTCACGCATGCATACAATGTTATGTGAAGCATGTTCCAGTTTTAAAAGAAGATCACTGTCATATTCATCCAGTTGATCAGTGAAATTGACATATTTTGAATTGCAGTATCTAAGAGCCATATTATATATGTCCGCTTCATCTGAATAGGGACATGACAGAAACAGAATGTTTTCGGGATATTTCTCTTCATACTTCATGGCAATATCATGTGAAAATTCATCACTGCCTTCATCAATCAGTATCAGCTGAACGTTATCCTCAAATGAAATGCTTTGAGTGATGATTGATTTTATAATGTTGTTAAGATTTGTCTTGTTTTTAAAAGAAAGAATAAATGAATATGTTCTCTTTTTACACTCAATCACGTCATCTTTATCTTTTAAAATCATATCTAATCACATTAAAAAAAAATAGAAAAAAGTTTAATTAAAAACTTGTTTATGATAATCCGTCATCAATGGAAAATTCCTTGATGGTTTTTGAACTTGTTAGGAACATGGTTCCGTTGAAACTTGCATGTGCGGTATAATTTCCGTTTTCAAGACCCATCAGTTGAATATAAGCCATACCCTGATCATCGGTAGTGGCATTATATTTGTGAGCCCATCCGGAATCATCCAACACCTTCACGTCAACAACCTGATTTGGAATCACATGTCTGTAATTATCCTTAAGTAAAAATGATAAGTTATCTCCGTTTTTAATGGTATTGTTGTTTTTAAATTCAATAGCAGTTTCTGCGGTGTTTGCAGAAATGTACATGAAAGCAACTACAGCAACTATCAAAACGATAACAACAGCAATCACTATTTTTTTAGTATTCATAATCAACCCCTATCTATTATTCTGAACTAATAAAACATCAATATTTGAGGTTTTAAGAACCTTTTCAGCCACACTTCCTATGATGAATCTGTGGATTCCGCTTTTTCCGGATGAAGAGATGACAATCAGTTCAACATCTTCATCTTCTGCAACCTTATTGATAGTTTCAGCGGGAAAACCTGTTTTAACTATTGTTCTTGTGTTAATGCCCTCCGGAAACAGGGCCTCCATTTTGGATACGTTTTCCTTGGCCTCTTTCAACATTCCAGCATTAACTTTTCTTACATTTTTTCTGCTTTGAAATGCAGATGATGTTAATTTACCGGCAACAGATAAGATAATCACTTCCCCGTCATCGGCGATTAATTTTTTTACTAAGCCTATTTCCTTTTCTGCAGAATCTGAACCGTCTGTTGGAAGAAGAATTTTTTTAAACATGTTTACACCATAATAATATTTTCTCTTTAATAGTTATAATAATTTACGAATAATTATATTTATTCATCATTCAATATCCATTCATACACTCTTTTTCTGTTGTTCTTATCGGTATGCTTGAAGAATGTCTCAACCCTATTGACATATTTATCCTCCATCTTGCAGTCGTTGTCGATATAATAGAAGATTTTGTCAATCAAATCCTCTTCGGTGGTTATCAAATCTCCAAAACCAAGTTCATCAAAGTCAAAATATCCCTTGTTGTAATGGTACTCGTCGGCGTACTGGTAATATATGACCGGCTTTTTGAGATATGAAAAATCAAACGCCACAGTTGAATAGTCTGTAATAAGGACTGATGACTTGTTGAAGAACTCCTGATAGTATTCCGCCTCGGAAATGATGACATTTTCATGTTCTGACTTGAAATATTCAGCATACGGATACATTTCAGGGTGCAGCTTGAAAATAAACTTGTAGCCTGTTTGCTCAAGTTTTTTCAGTAGCCTTTCGTTGTTTAAAAGGTTTTTTATTTGAATGTAATATTCGGAATTGATCAGTGACTCCTCACCCTTAATGTATGATCTCCATGTAGGAATGAATAATATCTGCTTTTTTACATCCTCATTGGTTAGGGTATCAAACCTAGGCAATCCCAATGCAGGAACCCTTTCAGGCTTGAAATTATAATTGTGATTGTAGATAATGGAATCCCTTTCCATATCTGCACTTGTCAAGAACATTGCCAGGTTTCTCATAGGCTTGTTTAACCTGTCGGACAGGTCACCTTCAATAACTCCATGCTGGAGGAAGTATTTGTCACTGCTTGCAAGACCACAGTAAAGCGCTTTGTTACGGTAAGCCAGAGGATTTGCAAACTTATCGATAATGTGGCTTACAATAATCTTTTCAGCGTAAAGGTAATAGATCTTGTTTTTTAATGTCTTGAATCCTAAAACGTTTTTGCTGATGCCTTTCATGACCTTGTAATCAGGGACGTTTTTGTCAACGACAAAGTACTTTTCAACTCCGTCATCATTATCGACACAGTAGCTGAACAGATGCTTTGCATTGTCGTCGGCATGTTCCGGTCTGTCGCTGAAAAGCCATATTCTTCTGTTTCTCATAAAAGGATATGCTAAAAAGAACAGCAATCTGATAAAAAGACTGTACATGAATTGAGGTTTTCTTGAAGTCCTGAATATCTTAAAGACTGACCTTGATTCCAATCTCAGCATCTTCTTAAATGAAAACGGTATTACGTCAATTGAATTGTTTCTGAAAATTACAATCTTGTTGTCCTTTACATAATAATGGCTGAAAACGGACAGGTTACAGTATGTACTGAATTTCAGTTCAGGATAGAATGAATAACTGACATCCCCTTCCTGGAAGTTAAGTCTGAGTTTAACGTCACAGTCCTCATCATCCCCGAGAGGAATATTGAAGTCAAAGTTATAATAGAACTCCCACGCAATGTCCATGAAAACCATGTTAGGTCTGTATGTTTCATAATCGTTGAACTTGCCTTCAAAAACTGTTGTGTTTGCACCGCTTTTCTTTATCGCTTCAACGCTGATGCATTCATTATATGAATTGCTTCTGAAATACCCGTTGATGTTTAAAAAGCCCTGCTTTTTTTCCACATAATCAATTATTATCGGCTTTTTGTTCAGGATGTTGATATAATACTCCTTGCACATGATATTGAGATTGTTCTCCTCATCTATATATATTGAGAAATCATTGTGTTTAAGGAAAACCAGAAATCTCTTTTGGTAGAATGTTATGTGAGGTGTCCTGTATATTGATGTTTCATCGATAAGGCTTAAAATATTCAGTAATGCCTTCATGAACTGTTTTCGTTCCTGCTCATCATATATGTCCCTTAATTCCTTGACGAAACATATTTTACAGATTTCATAAACCATTATGGACTGAATAAATTCAGGCACACAGCCGTATTTTTCAACTGAGCGGTCAATCAGGTCTGAGCAATAATCATATATGAAACTTTCAAGTATTTCCCTTTTAAGCGGATTTTCATCCAGGCTTTCGGGGAACTGCTCGGTCGGTATCATATAATAGTATGCAACATTATTCTTTTTGAGAAGTCCGAATTTCGGATTGTCCATGAAGATACTGTAAATAAAATTTGATTCCTGCTGAATAAGCAGGTCATCATTGAACCTGTGATTTGATAATGTTTCTTTCCTGATGAATGATGAATTCAGGAAAGGGTGAATTTTTGTCGGATTTTCAATCAGGTCTATAACCTCTACATTTAAATTGAATTTTGCATTCAGCTTGTGCGGCCTATCACTTTCCAGGTTATACATAGGCACTGTAACTATGTCTAAATCATCGTATTTTTTGAAAAATGAATATATCTCCTTTAATGCATTATCGGAATATCTTTCATGAATATTGAAGAAATTCACATACTCTGCGTCAATATAATCGAATGCCAAATTCCTTGAAGGGTTTTCCTCATCAATGATTACAATATTATCAGGATATCTCCTCTGATAATCCCTGCATATGTTCAGGGAATTGTCCTGACAGTTGTTGTTTATAAAAATAAGTTGAATATTATCTTTAAAACCGATAGTTTGTTTTAAAATAGATTCAATAGATTGTTCGAATATTCTGTCCATATCAGTTATGAACATGACTATTGAAAATTTAAAATTACTCACAACATCACCAAATAAATTATTATACATTAATATATTCTACATCAAGTTTTATATACCTATCTACTACACTATTATAATAGATTTAAAAAAAGTAATCAAAAAAAAATAAAAAAAAGGATAATGAAAATTATCCCGCACCGGAAATATATCTGACATATGGAATCCTGTCTAAAACAAGAACTATTATCCATGAGATAACAACAGTAAGTACCAGTAATGTTATCGCATATCCTGCATTTCCTATCACTTTGTCCCAGTGTTTGGTATAGATTTTAAGCAATGCCAGAATAATCATATGGACAAGATAAATTCCATAGCTTGTAATACTTATTGAAAAGATTGCTTCACCCAATTTGCTTGATTCAATTTTATCATATGCCCTTTTAAATATTCCAGTGGATTCAGAGAAGTATCTGGCAAATAAGAACAATGAAATCAAGGCGGCTATATTCACGATACTGAATTGGTCTAGATGTGTAAATGATTTAGAACTTATAGACATTGATGCATTGATCAATACCTGAACAGTATAAATCACAATAGTGAGGACAAAAAATATCACTGTCAACTTATTTTCATTAATCCTCAATTTTTTGACTGTGAAATCCGTATTGGCCAGATAATACCCGAACACTGCAAAGCAGGTGAAGAACGGATAAGTAAATGGTTTTTTGACTGAAATTATATCAAGATTTAACAGAATAATTGAAATAATGCTTAAAATTAACGCAATTTTAAAAACTGACGGATATTTTTCATTTATCTTATTTATAATAAATACAAAGATATACACTATCAAAATCATCGGCACAAACCACAGGTATACGGCAGGAGCTTGCGGATTTATATTGAATACACAAGGAAGCAGGCTTGCGGCAGTTATATTCTTCGGATAATGAAGATTGAATTTGACACAGATCAATACAAAGAAAAAGAACATTACTGCCCAAAATATATAAGGAATAACAACCCTCGTAAGTCTTTTTTTAACGAATTTACCTATTGTTTCCCTTCTATTTAAAAGCAATGCCCCGCTTATGGCAACAAATAATGGAACACCAACATCCCTCAAAGTGTTGAAATACATTGAAAATAACCATAGATTTGTTCCAAAAATACTTTTTTTATTAACATATATTGCAAAAACATGACATGCAATAATGAATATTATGGCAATGCATCTTAGAAAGTCATAATAAAAAATCCTTTTTTTAGTATTTTTATGAGACATGGATATTAATATGTTTAATTTATTATTTAAGTATTATTTGAATGGATTAATGGTATCCTGAAAATCTTCCAATCAAAGGGATTCTGTCGATAATCAGCACGACTATCCATGAAACAATGAAAAATACAACTGACAAAACAACTATGGACAAGCAAATTTCAAAACCTGTCATTGGCATCTTCCTGACAGCCACCCTTAAAGGCTCTATAAGGGTATGGTGGAAGAGATACATTCCGTAGCTTGCCATACTTACAGACAGGATAAATCTGTTTATTGAAGCTTTTTCCAAAAATCCTCTGATTTTTGAATAAATTCCATCCTTTGACTCATAGAGATATCTCAATATGACAAAGAGTGATGACGCCTGCACAATCTGCATGAATCCCATATCTATGTATGATGCAAGAATCATGGAACGTGTTGCCTCATAGTTTTCTATAAGCTGCATAGGAATATGAAATACATGTCCTGACATCTTAAAGAGAGTGGAACCTATAAAGAAAATCACGGCAATTGTAATTATTTTATTTGTGCTTAATTTGAAGTCCTTACGGGAAAGCCAATATCCCAAAATCAGATATGCTATCGGAGATATGAAAAGGTTCAAATCAATGTAATGGACCATTTTCAAAAGAAGAGTGACCTGATAGAATATGGATCCTACAAGCACTACTGCAATGAAGTATTCAATCTCCCTTATTGAGGAATGCTTAACGAACTTGTTGATAACAGGAACGGCCAGATAAAGGCTTGCAATTGTCCAGAAGTACCAGTTATACTGGAAAGGTATCTTTACAAGCCATTTTGACAATGCTCCGAATCCTGTCACATAACTCATAAGAATAAAGAGCACGGCAGCATACAGAATAAGGTATAATATGAACGGATAAGTGAGTCTTGCAAATCTACGTTTGAAAAAATCATCAAGGGCAATATCCCTGTTTAAAAGCAAAGCTCCACTTATCATTAGAAAAACAGGCACGGCAAACTTAAATATTTCTGAAAATGTGTCAATCCTTATGTTCATTACAGTTGCATTCGGCCATGTCTGGAATACATGCAAAGCTATTACTCCGAATATTGCCAAAAACCTTAAAGTATCATAATATTTAATACGCTGCATATAAAACACCTACAGTTCAAAAATCAGGTCCTTGAATTTGGTTGCCGCTTCACCTACAGCTATTACCATTTCACAGTCAAGGTTCAGTGCCATCTTAAGCGAATCCCTCACCTCATCTCTGGAGGCTCCAAGGGTTCCTGTCTTTTTGAATTCACCCAGATGGTTGAAGAAAATTCTGTCGTTAAGTTCCGGATCTTCCCTTAACATTTCAATCGCTATCTTTTTTGAAGCGGTTGAAGAGGGCACAACGAACTTCGAGAACTTCAAAACGCTTTCAAAAATGTGCCTGTCTCCGACGTACCCAGATTCGGATGAAACAGTTATTACACATGTGAAGTCTCCAAATAGTTTTTTAAACTCCCGAAGTACAGTTTCAACGCCTGCCGGATTATGGGCGTAATCTACAAATATGTCCTTGCCTTTGACCTTTCCCACTTCCTCCATTCTGCCGCTCACACCTGAAAAACTCTCTACACTAGGAAGTATCTTTTCATAAGGAAGTTTCAGGAACTTATGGGCAGCAATGATTACTCCGACCACATTATATACGTTATGAAGACCATCTATTCCCATCTTTACAGTCAGTTTCTGGTCGGGGGTGTGAAGGTCAAATGTTCTGTTTTTCAAATCCACATTTGTTGCGATGTAGTCTGCCTGAGGAGTTGTAAGTCCGCATTTGCAGAAGTAAAAACCGCATCCTGAAATTATTTCCTTGACCTTGATTTCCTCTCCGCAGACACATTCCTTCATGCCGACTGACTGGGGTTTCTCATACACTCCGAATGTAATTACTTCGCCCTCGTAGTCAAGTTCACGAAGCAGTCCCATAATGGTCGGGTCATGGCCGTTGACAATCAGCGGTCCGTCTCCAAGCTCGGAAATGAACTCACCCTTGACATTGGCATAGTCAATGAAGCTTCCAAGATCATTTAAATGGTCAGGGGTGATGTTTGTTATAAGACCTGCATTCATAGAAGTGTTTTTAACAATTCTTGATACTGTTCCTGGAACGCCGAAAGTTCCGACTTCCAGTATTGCGACATCACCATGCAATCTTGCCTGAAGGATAGGGATGAATTCAGCATTCCCCTGCATTCCTTCCAGATCATGCTCTGCAGGCATGATGCCGTTATCGTAAGCTATTTTTTTAAGAAGGGTTGTTGATGTTGTTTTGCCGTTTGTTCCTGTAATTCCGAAAACAGGCTTTTCTGTGCTGATTTTTTGTATGACCTCTTCAAGTTCTATTATTGGTTTTGTGCATCTTTTAAGTATTTCAGCATCCTTGGACAGACTTGCCGGAGGTATTACATAATCCACCTTCTTGAAAAATGAATCGGGAGTCTTGCCGTAGTAGACTTCAATGTCATATCCGTCAAGAGATTTTGCGAATCTGCAGTCCTTTTTAAATGAAAGGTCTGTTCCGATTACATTGTATCCCCTCTCCCTGAGGATTCTTGCAATAAGATTCCCATTTGCTCCGCAAACACCTATGACTCCAACTGTCTTATTTTTATTCATACCTTTTTCTCCCGTCCTCAAGTCCTATCTTAATTTTATTTACAATATTTTCACGGTCAAATGATATGAGCGGTCCCATATGAAGTATGATATCTCCTGGTTCTGAGTACTTGAAGGAGAGTGCCGCTGCCTCTTCAAGGGATTCTGTTGCAACCTTAACAATGTCGTGTTCGGTGATTGCGTCAAGGATTTCATTAGCTATATGTATCTCCACTTTCTGTATGGATTCATCGAATCCGCTTGCAAGAACCGCCTTGATGTTGTCGTATTCATCAAGGATATGACCAACCTCTTCTTTGTCCCTTACCCATGATGTATCGAAATGGTCCAAAAACACAACAAGTGTTTGGCCTTCAAAATAGTCGAGAGTTGTTCTGATACCGTCCGGAAGGAATGCAGCATCGATTATTACTTTTCTTCCGTTCATTTCTCCGAAATCTTCCATATGTGCTGATATGCCCTTATACTCGGACAGTGCCTTGATGATATCTTCCTGTGATATTCCGTAATTTATTCCTACGGCTGCGGCTCCGACCGCATTTTCAAAAAAGTAGCTCATCATGTTGAATGGTGCGGTAAATTCCTCATCACCGTATGAAATGGTAATCTCACCATCACCCATGACTCCGCTGAAGTCGACATCCTTGTCAAGTGCATAGTAGATTGTATCATCCCTTAATGCATCACTTTCATTCTTGCATTCGGCATTTGCAATGAATGTTTCACTTATGTCCTGCATAATCAGTTTTCGTTGTTGGTATTTTTCATAGGAGCCTCCAAACTCATTTAAATGTTCGGGAGTGAGATAGGACAATACTCCTATTTTTATGTTCAGTTTGTCAAGAAGACCAAGGGAACCGTGAGGAAGTTCAAATATAGCGATATCACATTCATCTACCTTTCCGGTAACGATTCCGTCAATTATTGTTTCTGAAACCAGATTGTTTGCAAGTGAAGAACATGTCCATGTCCTGTATCCCGCACCTTTGAATACGCATTCTATAAGAGTTGTTGTAGTGGTTTTACCCATTGATCCTGTTATTCCTATTACATCCACAGGCAAGAGGTCATTTATCATTTGTGAAAATTCCTCGTTTGTAAGTATTTCAACATCACTTTGTGCAATAAGCTTTGCAATCGGTGCAGTGCTCGGTAGGGTAGGCGGCATATATACCGCATCAATACCGTCAAGGGTTGGTTCGGGATTTTTCAAATCGAGAACAACTCCCTCATCACCCATCTTATGAAGCCAAGTTTGATAGATAGGTTTGAATTCAGACATTTCTTTTAAATCTGTCATTATGACTTTATGGCCCAAGTAATTAAGCAATCTTGCAACGGGCCTGCTTGCATTTCCAGCACCAACAACTAAGTAATTCATAAAAAATTTCTCCCAAAGTAATTATTCATTTATAATATTGGCCTTTAAGGTTTAAATATCTTAGTAAGGTTTATCAATTAACTTAAATATATTAGAATATATGTCAAGACAAGACAAAATAGTAAAAACAAGTATCATAGGCATTGTAGTAAACCTGATACTGGTTGCATTTAAAGCAACAATTGGAATACTCGTTAACTCAATTGCTATCACTTTAGATGCTGTCAACAATCTTACCGATGCACTGTCATCAATTATCACAATCATCGGGACAAAACTTGCAGGAAAATCTCCCGACAAGAACCATCCCTACGGATACGGCAGGATTGAATATTTTTCATCAGTAATTATCGCAGCCATAGTACTGTGGGCGGGAATTACTGCGCTTATGGAATCCTGGCCAAAGATATTTAATCCTGATGTGACTTCCTACACTACCGTTTCACTTGTCATCATTGCCGTTGCGGTTGCAGTGAAATTTGTCCTTGGAAGATATGTAAAAAAGGTCGGGGAGGACATCAACTCACAGGCACTTGTTGCCTCCGGAAGCGATGCTTTCTTTGATGCAATTCTCTCACTTTCAACATTGGTTGCAGCTATCATATCCATTCTCTGGCACATATCCCTTGAAGGAATTCTGGGAGTAATCATTTCCATCGTAATCATCAAAGCAAGTATTGACATGCTCAGGGAAACCCTGGACAGCATGATTGGTGCAAGGGTGGATTCCGAACTGTCAAGAAAAATCAAGGAATCCATCTGTGAAGTTCCAGAAGTCTATGGGGCATATGACCTGAGCCTTCACAACTACGGTCCTGAGGACATGCAGGGTTCAGTTCATGTTGAATTAGATGGAAATTTGACTGCACTTGAAATTCAAAACCTAAGTCGTCAGATTACCGCAAAGATTTACAACGAATTTTCCATAGTTCTTACTATTGGAATATATGCAAGAAATGACAAATACTCACATATACGCAGCGAACTTGAAAACATAGCTTCTGAGTACGATGAAATCCTTGAAATTCATGGATTTATTGTATATGAAGACCAGAATCTCATAACCTTTGACATGATTGTCGACTTCGACGCCGACAGGGCAAGGGTAAAAGAGGAGATAATGTCAAAAATCAAATCCAAACATCCTCAATTCAATTATATCATAATTGATGACTATGATGTTAGTGATTAAATACTAAAAGGAATATATATTTATTTAGGTGAAATTATGGAAAGAAAAAATATTTTACTAATTGTGATAGTAGTACTGGTAGTTGCTGTACTTGCAGTAGCAGCTTTCAGCCTTTCTAATCCGCTTAAGGAAGTGCGCAACGCTACTGACAATATCACTTCAAACTTCACCACCAGTATCGGTGATATGAAAAAGAATGTAAACAATACAAATGATACAGTTGTTGGTGACAATTCCAAATTAGACAACAACACAATCCATGCATCCAACAAAACATATAAAGTGTACAATCCTCAATCTGACTCATACGTTGATGTTATCGGTGAAAAATTCGATGAAGGCGTCAACAGATGGTACACATATGACAAGGATGGCGTAAGATATTACAATACAAGAATTAATTAATTTTAATTCTACTTTTTTTCTTTTTTTAATCTAAAAATACGATGTTTATCAGATTGTCCCTGTATGAGGTTTCATCCTTAAGGGATTCAATGTGATGGATTATATTAAGTTTTAAGTCTTCAAGTTTTATTCTGGTTTCCAGATCGTAAAAATCAACATTGAAATGAATATGATATTTCAAATTCATTTCATAGTCATATATTGCCCAGTCGGGGCCGTTGATATCCAGAAGATGGATCGACCACCTGGACATTATGCTGTTGATTTTTAACGTAAGTTCATCAACGTCGAAGTCTGGACATATTTCCAGTTCGTTCATTGATATAAACTCTCAGGTTCGTCTTTATTACCTAATAAAGAACTTAGGTCAGTTACATTCTTTTCATCCAATATTCCGAAACTAACAACATCATCTTTTCTGACGGTCATGATTTGGCCTCCTGAGATGTCATTTGCAGGCATCAAAAGGAAGGTAATCCATTCGTCATCTTCAGATAAATATTTGCAAGGTTCGAAAAATTGAAACTTGAATATGAATGTTACAAGCAAGTCTTCAACGTTTTCTATAGGTTCTCTGGAATATTCTTCAGCAAACCTTTTTTCCATGCTAAGCAATTTATCTTTTACATTCATGTTTATACCTTTGTATTTTGTTATATAATAAAGTTATTTTTTATTCGCGTGCAATTTTCCAAAATCAGACATTTTAAAAATTTTCCATATAGGTCTCGATAACTTCCATATCTGCATCCTGAAAACCTTCTGATAATATTAACCATAATGCTTTTATAAAACCCTCATCAGATAATTTATTGCAGTTTTCAAAGCGTAACTGAGCATAATCAGGCTCTTCTATGGTATCATTTAAAAATTCCTCTTTGATTTCATCCCTCAAATCCCAGTCAAGAAATCCCTCCATGATATCCTTGATATATATTGCAAATGTATTGCCTATTGTCTTTGCAATGTCAACATGTTCGGCTTCGAGCTCATTTTGAAGTGCAGTGAATGATGAATAGTCCTGATATCCAAATACAGTGAATCTTCCTTCAACGGTATGAGCAGCATATTCGTCAATCAGGCTGTTGAAGATTGAATTGCTCAATATATATACAATCACTGATTCGACATGCTTGTTTTTGTTGATATCAAGTATGTGGCATGTGACATGAACCAGAATCTCCTTTAAAAGAAAGTGGGCCAGCTCATGAATCACTGTTGTAATCTGAAGGGACCTGCGCTGCCTGTCATCGACATATATCCTGTTGAACTCGAAGTATCCGAGTTCCCCTCCGTAGGATTTGAACTCCACACTGACGAATGACTTTGCAAACAATAAAACCCTGTCAAGAACTTCCATGCTGGCGAGGTCAATCGAATAATCATTTACCATTTTGGCAAGGTTTTTGAATGCCTGAGATTTAATTGAATGGGTTATCTCTCTGAAATCATCTATTGAAAAATCAAAATTCTGGATTGCATCATAGCATTCATCGGTCAGTATGTTGTCTGAACTGTGTAATCTTCTAAATTCGATTTTGGGATTTTCTTTTATGTCCTTCACGTTTACATGATCACTGACATCCTTAAGTGTCTGCAGGCAGTCCGGACAGTAAATCACATGGCAAGGAAATCTTTTGCCGCATTTCGGACATGTCTTTTCCGGTTCGGATTTAGACATTTTACGCTTTGGTTCCAAATCAAAGCTGATGTCATTGCATTCCATTAAGTCATATTCAACCCCTTTTGAGTATAACCTATTCTGGACGGGACGCACAGTCTCAAGAATCCTGATTTTTTCCGTATCGATTTCAACATATTTTTCAAGCTCACTAAAAGCACTCATGTTATCACTCAGTAAAACCTATGCAAACAGAAATCCTAAAATCCATATTACAACTGCAATAATTATGATGACAGTTCCGTGTATCCTGGCGCTTGAGGAATCCCTTCGGGTGAAAAGGTATATCGCAAATATTATTCCAACAAGCGGAATCAGGACTGAAAAGACATATCCCAGAACTATTGCCAGTGTATGTGAACTTTGTGACTGGGGTCTTGAAGAGGGTTTTGAAGGTGCAACGTTAGCAAGATTTTTGCCGCAGCTTTTGCAGAACTTTGCATCGTCAACCAATGACTCTCCACAATTAGGACAGTATTTTGTCATTTCAATCACTTAAGTTAAACACCTTTTCGAGAAGCATCTCGTCTGTTCTGTAGAAGTCAAGCTTCAGCAGTTTCATAAGTGTATCGGGAGCACCTATCAGCTGAGTCATTGATGACCATGGAAGGTATACCTTTTTTGCCCCATGCTCGTAGCACATCCTCAATTTTTTCGGCAAATTATCAGATTGTTCGAGGTTGAGTATAACTGTAGCTTCTGAAATCGGCTGATTAAGTTCAATGGATTTATTTGCTACAAGTTCCTGACAAGCAATGTTGGTAGGAATTGTTGAACCTGTCAGATTATCTACTCTATTTTCATTATTTTTGACAGTAAGTCTGCATATGTCCTCATCCTCATCGATGAAATAAACTTCACCGACATCGGGACTGGTATCCAGAAGATCATCAAAAGCCATTTCAGGCGCTTCATCAATGAATTCCTCACCCTGCGGCTTCATCTCAACATATTCTTCTTCACCAGCAATCTTTTTTAAAAGATGAATGATTTCTGCATTTTGCTTTACTATTTTTTTGTTAATTTCAATTAACTCTGATAATTCAGACATGGTTAATAGTATACCTTTTGTGACTATTAAAATTTTTTTAATTTTTCCGCCAAGGCGAGAGAAATATATAAACATCTGCAAATTTTTTCTCACAAAATCTTTAAAAAATATAAAAATTAGTTTAAAATTAGTTTTTTATTAAATAGATTGTCAATATTAGTTAAAACTAAATTTTAGGAAAATTCCAAATATTTAAATACTATTAAAGCACTAAAATAACTTTACCAATTAATTGGAGGATTCAGTCATGACAATGTCTAACCCGATACAGATACTTTTAAACAAAAAAAGTGAAAATCAAAAGATGGTCAATATAGACATAATCAAAAGTCCGATGAAATATGAAATACTGAAGTTGCTTCGCGAAAACGAAATGAACTTCGAAGAAATAGTCAAAAACACAACCAAATCCAAGGCAACTGTGTCACTGCACTTAAAAGGCTTAAGAGAAGAAGGAATAGTAAAATACAAAGCTGATCCAAATGACAACAGAAAAAAGATATTCTATCTGAACTCCAAGATGCTTGGCAGTATCGATTCCCGAAATATAGGTAGCAACAAAACCAAAAATCTGATAAACAATTTCATTAAAGACGGCAATATCGAATATTCCTTAATGCTGACCCATTCCTTCAAAAGCATTCTTGCCGAATACGGAATAGAAATGAATCCCATTTTAAAATCGATTGGTAACTATATTGGAGAGTACATTTTCTCACGGGTGTATGAAGATGAATTTGACGACTTTCTTTTCAATATTTCAAAATATTGGGCAGAAAACAACTTGGGTTTCTTAAGCTTTGACGTTAAAAATAACCTCCAAATAATCTGTAGAGATAACTTTGAATCATCAAAATTGGAAAAGACCGGAAAACCTGAATGTTATTTGGAAATAGGAATGTTCGAGACAATATTCCATAATTACTTTAAATTTCCTGTGAAAATTACTGAGATTCTGTGTTACTCTATGGGAGATGACATGTGCATGTTTGAGGTGGAACCTTGAGCATGCACCCATCTTAAAAAAGATAATATATTGATGTTGAAAGCCTCTCGTCATTTGCAAACTTTTCAAAACCCAGACAATACTTCAGAAGTTCTGACCTTGGAATTAAAACATTGTCACTTTCGGGATTGATTATGATGCCGTCCATATCCTCACTCAGCACAAAGTTTACGAGTGTGGCGACATTTACAATCTGTGTATACTTATGGTAATCCGTGTTTACGCTTTCCATCTTTTCGTGAGAGGTAAACATGCATGCATATTCACCCCCAATGCGGTCAACATACATCTGGGCCATCGGTCCTGTTGACTGCATTGAAATTATTCCATTTTTAGAATATCCTGAAAGGTCGCTTGGAGAAAGCATCAGAGTAAGCATTGTGGATGATGAAATCTTTTCAAACAGTCCCTCATAATATCCAACATTCTCTCTTTTTGATATGAAGTCTTCAAGCTCTGAGTTATCTATATTGTCATTTAAATCCTTAAGCTCATCTTCGCTGTAGGGATTTGATGAAAAGAAGTTGGTTTTCGGAAGGTTTGTAATTCCCAGGATGAACTTGTCTGTGAAAAGATACTTTTCAGAAGCAGGGTTGAGGATATAACCTTCAATGTCAGTTGTCTTTATGATATTTTGATAAAGCTCAAAGGAGTTTTGAAGAATCTGGATGTCATCGTCGATGTAAAATTTCCTGAACTCCTCCATATCTGTAAACAGTGGGGTGATTTTGGCATCCTCATCATCATAGATAATAAAGTTCAATGTATCGTTTTCCCTTTTTGCAGGAATAAATAAATTTGAATATTTGAATTCATTAATAAGTTTTAAAAGAAGATCCTTTGTAAGCTTGTCATCATTTGCATGAATGTCTTCAATGACAGTTCGAAGGTGTTTGTGGTTTGCCATGTTATCAGTCTTTCAGTGTATCTGTTCCGTCAAAATATTTTTCTATTGTAGAATCTGCCTTCTCAAAAATCACACATACCCTGTCACCATCAAGGGTTATTGAGGAATATTTCACGTCTTCGTCTTCAACCTCATCAATTGCATCATATAATTTCTGCATAGTGCAGTTGAGGTCTTCACCAAACTTTTCAAGGGCTTCCTGAGTTTCATATTCAATGTTTCCCAATTTCGGATTTGTAATTCCCAAACCCTTGGATGAATTGATTACGTACTGCTTTTCCTCTCTAATCTGGAATCTGATTTTGTTCTTGTAGTCTGCAGATCCGTTTTTCTTGTCCACAAAATCAATTGCCTTATAATAACTCTTGATGGAACCGAAACCGTCTCCCAGTTGCCATTGGGCTCTTGCTTTCCAATGATAAGCACCGGAAATATTTGAAAATCTGTAAAATGAATCCTTATACTCCTCTATATAATCCTGAAAGCACCTTATACAGTCATAAAACCTGTTGAGCATATAGAGGGATTTTCCCTTGACATATTTCATGGTGGCATCTGAACCCAGATTCAGATCAATTGCCCTTTGGGCATACTCCAGTGACTTTTTATAATTTTCAGATTCATATGCCTCTTTTGACAGTGATTCATATTCCCTGTATTTTTCAACAAGAATTTCTTCTTCAAGAAATTTCCTTCTTATCTTTTCTTCATCAGACACTATGAATTTGGTTCCGCAGGAACAAGTTTCAACACCATCTTCTACAAACTTACCGCATGTCGGACATATTGGCATTCAATCACCTTACTGGTTTAAAATATATCTAATGTTATTAAAAAATATTACTATATTATAGGATGTTTTTTAGTGATTTTAAAATAATTTTCAAAACACTCAAATAATATTCATCATTAATTGACCAGTGCCCTTTTAAAAAATTCCTTTTCCAGAGTTTCAATGTTTGAGTCATAGTCGAAATATCCCTGTCTGTCAAGCTTCATCAGTCTGTCCCTGAAATGCTGAAGCTCCTTTGAGGTGCAATAGATTCCGGATTTGAAAAAATCACTAATCACTTTAATTTCTGCTTCAAAAAGAAATGCTCCATCAAGGGCATCGGCAAGCTTCAGGTAAATTCTGTAGTCGTCTGCAAAAAGGTCATTTCCTTTAAGGCCGGTGAAATAGCGTATCGCCTCATCATAATCCCCGTTTTCAAGATAACTGTCACCCTTCTCAATGAGTTCAAGTTTTTCAGGAGAGTCTGTAACGGACATTATAGGCTGGTTTGAGAGCCTGTCTATGGCATTTCTGAAAGTGTCCGGAAGAAACTGGTTGGAAATCATATCTGAGTAGACATATCCCATGAAACGATTGTCCAATACATATGTTCTGCAGTAATCATCACTGAATCTCATGCCTCTTCCATGAGTCTGAACAAGTGCAAGGCATGTCCGGTAGTCAAGACATCTGCTGTTTTCCAAAGCCCTGAGCTGAGTTTGCTTGTCTGACAAATCAGGATAGGGAATCTTATAGATTATCTGAAACCTGCATTCATCCCCCGGAAGATCCACACCCTCATTCATTGACGGTGAAACCAGCACCAGTGGCATGTCTGAGTTTTTGAACTGCCCAAGCACCTGCGACCTGTCGGTTGTGTCATGGGTAATCAGCCTTTCGCTGTTTATGCTTTCCATGAGAAAGTCCCTGCACTGATTTGATATTGTATGTATTATCCCCTTTTCAGACTCATGCCTTTTTAAAATAGATTCTATTGTTTTGATTGTCCTGGGGGCGGTCTTTTTTAGAATGTCAAAAGTCATGTTGAACCTGTTGCATGTCATTATCGGATTTCTGGATATGTCAAATGGGCTTCGACACCTTATCGGATAAATCTCATCGACTTCAAGACCCAGCCACTCTGCAAAAAGCTCATAGTCAAGTATGGTTGCGCTCATGAATACGCATACATCGCCGTATCTGAAAAGTGTGTCACGTGCATATCCGTCAGCCTTCAAAGGTTTGAACTGTGCAATTCCGAGTTTTCTGTCATAGTCGAATATCCATTCATTGGGATGAAGCGAAATCTGTGAGATGAAACGCCTGCAGTCTGAAATCTGATTTTTCATGAAAAGAATCCTTCTTGAAACGTTTGTGTTTCTTTCAAGATGCCTGATTTTTTCAAGTTCCCCTTCAAACCTTTCGGTTACATCCTCGATGAATGAAATCCAAGTGTTGCAATCCCCGTTTTCCAGTGTGTTCACCCTTGATTTTGAGAGGTTGAATCCTATATATTCCTTAAGGTCTGATCTGGTAAATTCCAGTTTCAGCTGGTTCATTATCATTGATTCAATGTTGTGGGCTTCATCGCAAATCATCAAATCCCTTTTTGTGAAATCCTCAACATAATTAAGCTCCAAAAACATGTAGGGATAGTTGGCAATTACAACATCACTGTTAAGACCCAGGTATTTCTGGTAATAATATTCGCAGGTGTTTTCCCGTGTGACCTTATCCTTCAGGCGATAATTGCAGATGTGGGATTCCATAATGCACTTTCCCTCATCGCACATGCAATCGGACATCCGACATCTGAAGTTGGATCTTCCTTTGACAACAGTGAAATCCGGAAAATCCCTTGCATACTGGTCCTGAAGCTGCTTTGTAATAGTAAGGATATATGATGTGTCAAACATTCTTGCAATGGTTGCAGCTATTGCGGATTTGCCCGTTCCTGTTCCTGCCTCAAGAACTATATACCTGTATCCCCTTTCAATCGCTTCAAGTATTTCTGAAATTGCCTCAAGCTGGTGGGCTCTCGGCTTTTCAAATGGGAAGTAATTCAGAATATTCCCGTTTGTTTTGGAATAATTGGTGTATGGCCACTTTATCATAATAGTTGATTAGATTATTCTAATATTTATCTTATGGGGAAAATTGTTGAACTACCTCGACCTGTAAGAGGTCGAGGATTCTTACTTCACGGGCTGGTACTTTCCCACGAAAGTAGAATTACCGTGCTATCCCCCCAGTTCCTGAGGTTCACTAATGGATCATCTATTAAAAGATTTAATCCTTCATT